>JAHIUV010000063.1 GCA_018817035.1 Candidatus Omnitrophota bacterium
CAGGGCACTCTTTATCCGGATGTCATCGAAAGTGTCTCCGCTAAAGGCGGCCCGTCAGTGACCATAAAGACGCACCACAATGTCGGAGCGCTCCCTAAAAAAATGCAATTCAAGCTTATAGAACCATTAAAGGATTTATTTAAAGATGAAGTAAGGAGGCTCGGAAAAGAACTGGGCTTAAACGATAAGCTTGTCTACCGGCAGCCGTTTCCAGGTCCAGGACTTGCGGTAAGGATACTCGGCGATATAACCAAAGAGCACCTGGACATCTTGCGCGAGGCTGACGCGATTGTGCAGGAGGAAATGGAAAAATATGACGGGTATAAGGATATATGGCAGTCTTTCGCGGTGCTTTTGCCTGTCAAGAGCGTAGGTGTAATGGGAGACGAGAGGACTTACGAGAGCACTGTTGTTTTAAGGGTCGTAACTAGCCAGGACGCGATGACAGCTGATTGGGCAAAACTTCCTTATGATATGCTGGGCAGGATCTCCAATCGTGTTATAAATGAGGTAAAAGGAGTGAACCACGTAGTATACGATATCAGTTCTAAACCCCCGTCGACAATAGAGTGGGAGTAAGCTTGGAATTTTAGTTCTCGACTCCGTCCCGATACTTCGGGACTTCGCTCGAACAATATTTTTAAGACAAAGTCCTGAGCTTGTCCCGAAGTATCGGGATATAGTCGAAGGACAATATTCTTCGAGCGAGCCTGTGGCGAGTCGAGAAGATGAACAGGAACAAAACTCTGTTTTCTATTGCAGGAATTTTTGGATCAGGTGGGCAGCTCGGTCAGTAGCGCCTTTTTCCCCGAGTTTTTCTTTTATTTTCCTAAGGGCTTCTTTTATTTCTTCCCGTGTTTTTTTATCCTTTAATATTTTTAATGATTCCGCGGCTATATTGGAGGCGTTTGCCCGGAACTGCACTAATTCAGGGACTACCCGTTTTTTTGCCACGACATTAACTAATCCTATATCAGGGATCTTGATCATATTCCTCGCGAGTAACCATGTGATGAAGGATGTCCTGTAGATAATGACCATAGGTTTTTGCATTATGGCTGTTTCAAGCGTAGCGCTGCCGGAAGAGACTATGACAAGATCCGCTATATCCATGATCTCGTAAGACCTGTTCTCCAGAGAATGCGGTTTTATCGTCGAGGAACTAACTGCCCTGTTATAAACGTCCCTGCCCAGTTCTTTACGCCGCGACAGGATAAATTCAACGTCAGGCATCTCTTTTTTTATCTTTTCGCAGGCTTTTAGCATTGCCGGAAGGTGGCACCTGATTTCTTTTTCGCGTGATCCGGGCAAGAGCGCGATTTTTACGGAACCGTGCCTGAGATGCAGGTGTTTTATGGTCTCCTCTTTTTTCCATTCAGGTCTTACTATGTCCAGGAATGGATGTCCTACAAAGCTTACCTTTACCCCCGCTTCTTTATAGAGA
This sequence comes from Candidatus Omnitrophota bacterium, assembly GCA_018817035.1. Taxonomy (GTDB): domain Bacteria; phylum Omnitrophota; class Gorgyraeia; order Gorgyraeales; family Gorgyraeaceae; genus JAHIUV01. Next base: position 1,445 of record JAHIUV010000063.1, read on the forward strand.
TCTTCTTCAAAGCCGAATATCACGATCATCTTATCGACGCATTTTTTTATTTCCCCTATCCTGTGCTGTCCCCATGCCCATATCTGCGGGCTTATATAATATATAACAGGTATATTTTTTTCTTTGACGTATCTCGCGAAACGCAGGTTAAATCCGGGATAGTCGATCAGTATTACAGCGTCAGGTCTCCTGACGTCGAGCAGGATAAGGAGTTTTTCAAGTATTTTTTTAAAAGTAGCCAGGTGTTTCACTACCTCTATAAATCCCACCACAGCCAGTTCCACTATGTCATAGATGATATCAACGCCTTCTTCCTGCATTAATTTTCCGCCCAGACCGAAGAATTCCAAATGTGGATTTATTGCTTTTAATGATCTTACTAGACGCGCCGCGTGCAGGTCGCCGGATGTTTCCCCGGCGATGATCAGGATCTTTTTTTTCTTCATAGGGCCATTTTCTTTATTATTTTATGCGCTACAGCGAGCGCGTTGTATGCTTCTACTCCGGACACGACCGGCCTTTTTTTATTGATGACGCAGTCTATGAACGATGACAGTTCTTTTTGCAAGGGCTGTTCTTTTTTTATGTCTATCTTTTGGGAGACTATCTTGTTCTTTATTTTGCGGGAGATAATAGCTTCTTGTTTTACATAATCAATGGATATGTAGCAGTCGTCCTGGAAGATGCGGATCTTCCTGAGGGAATCGCTGGTAACACGGCTTGCGGTCAGGTCGCAGATGGTGCCGTTTTTGAACCTTATACGCGCGTTAGCGATATCTTCATACCGGGTAAGGATCTTTACGCCTATAGCCTGTATGTCCCGTACCTTTGATTTTATGAGCCCAAGCACGATGTCGATATCATGTATCATCAGGTCCAGCACTACTCCTACGTCTTTTACGCGCGGAGTAAATGGGCCCAGCCTGTGGACCTCTATGAATTTTGGCTTTGAGGAAAGTTTTTCTATTGCCTGTATCGCTGAATTAAAGCGCTCGACGTGCCCGACCTGCATTATCAGACGTTTTTTCGCGGCGAGTTTTATAAGCTGACGCGCCTCTTTTTCGGTTCTTGTGATGGGTTTTTCTATGAGTACGTGCACGCCGTTTTCAAGGAACGCGCGCGCTATTTTATAGTGCAGGTATGTAGGAGTTACGATGCTTACCGCGTCCAGGTTTTTTTGAAAAAGCTCTTTATAGTCCGTACACCAAGGCTTATTCAAGGCTGAAGCTATGGTTTTAGCCTGTTTCTTATCGCTGTCGCACAGGGCCGCTACTTCCACATTTTTTAGTTCGGAATATATCCTGGCGTGGAGAGATCCAAGCCTTCCCAGCCCGACTACACCGATCCGCACTTTTTTCATATCTACAATAATAACAAAGCCCTCGACAAAAGTCAATGCGCGTGATAATATAAGTGAGGTCATCCCGCACCTTTTAATATTTATGTATCACTTATATATAATACATAAAAGGTGCGGGATTAAAGATTTTTGTAAGTCATGTCTTCATTTTATGAAAGATTATCTGCGTTTTTTAAAATTCCTCAAACCGCATCTTTGGATATTAGCATTGGCTATTATATGCATGGTTCTGTCTTCCGCTATGGGAGGAGCGTCCCTGGGTATGATAATACCTGTAGTGGACAATATCCTTGCCGGTAAGACCATTGATATATCCTCATCTCATACCATTCCGGAATTTTTGGTCTCTTTTATAGATAAAATAAATGCTGTTCCAAAGGTACAGTTATTAAATTGGCTTATAATTATAATAGCATTGATATTCCTGATAAAAGAACTGTTCTTGTTCTTTCAGACGTATTTCATGGCAAAGCTCGGACAATCGGTCCTGAGAGACGTCAGGATAGTGATATATAAAAAACTACTTGAGCTCTCCAACGATTTTTATGCCAATACAAAAATAGGGGAACTGGTATCCAGGATCACCTTTGATGTAGGGATCATAGTAAACTCTATAACGCAGGGGCTTACTGACCTGCTGCTCCAGCCAATACAGCTGGTGGTGTATTTAGCGATACTGATCTCGATAAAGGTTTACTTTTCCATATCATGGACTCTGGTATTAGTCACGGTAGCCATTTTTCCTGTCATGGCGTATCCGGTGGTAAAAATAGGAAAAAAACTCAGGCAAATCTCTACTAATACGCAGGAAAGCATGTCTGATATCAATTCCTCTTTGTTTGAGACTATATATGGCATAGGAATAGTAAAATCATTCGGCGCGGAAAAGTATCAGACAGCCAAGTTTCGTATATATAATAACAGGTATTTCAAAATGCTGATGAAATCAGTAAAGCGCATAGCCCTCATAAGTCCTGTCGGAGAACTGGTAGGCGTGTTATGTATGGCAATAGTGCTGTGGTTCGGCGGCAAAGAAGTGGTGCAAGGGAGGTTGAGCGCGGGCGCGTTCGTGGCTTTTTTAGCGGCACTTCTGTCTCTTATAAAACCATTTAAGACATTGAGCAGGCTTTACGGTATTAATCTTCAGGCTGTCGCTGCCATAACAAGGGTATACAAGATACTGGACGAGGAACCTTCGGTAAAAGACGCGCCCGGAGCTACAGAGCTTCGGTCATTTAAAGATAAGATAGAGTTCAAAGACGTTGGTTTTTCTTATACTAAAGATTCGCCGGTGTTGAAAAATATTAATATAAAACTTTCAAAAGGCGATGTATTGGCGATAGTCGGCCTTAGCGGAGCCGGAAAGAGCACGCTTGTCAGCCTTCTCCCGAGATTTTATAACACTGACAAAGGCAGCATATTGATAGATGGCAGAGACATTAAAGACTTTAGCCTGGATTCTCTGCGCGCTCATATAGGGATCGTTACTCAGGAGACCATACTTTTCAATGACACTATTCGGAATAATATTGCTTTTGGTAAAACAGATATTGATATGGATAAGGTTATAGCGGCCGCAAAGGCGGCAAACGCGCATAGCTTTATCATGAAAATGCCAAAAGGTTATGAGACATCTATAGGTGACAGGGGAATACGTATCTCAGGTGGAGAAAAACAGCGCTTAGCTATAGCAAGAGCTCTTTTTAAGGATCCTCCTATACTTATCCTTGATGAGGCTACCAGTCAGCTGGATAGTGAATCTGAGCGGCTTGTTCAAGAGGCTATAGACAGGCTTATGGCCAATAGAACAGTTTTTGTCATAGCGCATAGGCTCTCTACAGTGGAACATGCTGACAGTATAGCGGTTATCGAAGGCAGAAAAATATTGGAATCAGGCACGCATAAGGAATTATTGCAGCATGCCGGAATTTACAAGCGCTTATACGAGATGCAATTTAAGCCTGCCCGCGGTTAATTTAAGCAGTAGATTGTAATCGTAAGTGCGAAAAAAGGACTTGCAAAAGAGAGGTTTTATGATATAATAAAACACTTGTGATTTTAAGGACATAGTGTGTTGCAATCGTTACGATTAGAGGAGGCAAAGTGGATACAGAATTGATCAAACAATTGTTAGAAGCAGGATCTCATTTTGGGCATAACAGGGCGCGTTGGAACCCTAAAATGAAGCGTTTTATCTTTGGTGAGCGCTCAAAGATCTATATTATAGATCTTGAAAAGACAGTCGAATTTATTAATAAGGCCAAAGAGTTCTTAAAAAATGTGGCTGCCAAAGGGGAGAAGATCCTTTTTGTCGGTACCAAGAAGCAGGCGCAGGATGTGGTATACGCCGCTGCTAAGCGTTCAGACATGTGTTTTGTCAAAGACAGATGGCTGGGTGGCACCTTGACGAATTTTAAGACAATAAAGAATAGCATAAGGCGCCTCAAAGAAATAGAGACTATGGAGGCGGATGGCACTTTCGGCGCTATTACTAAAAAAGAAAAGGCCATACTCACTAAAGAAATGGAAAAACTGAGAAAAAACCTGCAGGGTATAGTGGATATGAAAAAAATGCCGGGCGCGATGTTTATAGTGGATGCCAGAAGAGAAGGCATTGCCGTCAAGGAAGCAAAGAAACTGGGCATTCCTATAGCAGCTATCATAGATACTAATGCTGATCCTGACCTCATCGATTACCCGATACCCGCTAACGATGACGCGATGCGTTCTATAAAGCTTATAACAGACATAGTTACGGACAGCATTATAGAGGGCAAACAGCAGTTTGACCAGTCAGAAGTCGATAAGAAATCCGCGGAAAAAGCAGAAGAGCAGGATGATGTCGAATCTTCCGAGATATCTGAAAAGCTGGTGGAGGAGATAGGCGTAGATCCATCCAAGACTAAAGAGGAGAAAAGGGAAAAACCACCCAAGAGAAAAACTTATAAGCCAAAGACGTATTAAGATATAAATAGAAAAGCGAGGTATGGAAAATGGCAGTAAATACGGGTTTAATAAAGGAGCTGAGAGAAAAAACCAATGCGCCTATGATGGATTGTAAAAAGGCGCTGGTAGAGGCTAACGGGGATATAAAGACCGCCATGGATATATTGAAGAAGCGCGGACAGATCGTGGCGCTTAAAAAGGCCAGCCGTTCAGCCAAAGAAGGTATCGTAGAGACCTACATCCATTCCAACAATAAAATAGGGGTACTTCTGGAAATAAACTGCGAGACAGATTTTGTGGGAAGGAATGAGGAGTTCAGGAGATTCGCGAAGGATGTATGCATGCAGATCGCGGCCAGTTCACCCGCGTATGTTTCCAGGGAAAGCGTGCCAAAGTCCAGCATAGAAAGAGAAAGAGCTATTTTTAATGAACAGGTCAAAGGCAAGCCGGAAAACGTTATTGAAAAGATAGTCGACGGTAAACTGGAAAAGTTTTATTCAGAGGTCTGTCTTATGGACCAACCTTTTGTTAAAGATGATAAGATAACTATCAAGGAATATCTTGGTACCTTGATTGGCAAGATAGGCGAGAATATCGTAGTACGAAGGTTCGTAAGATTTCAGGTCGGTGAGGACATAGGATGAAGAGACAGCTTGTTTACAAAAGAGTAGTCCTTAAAATGAGCGGTGAAGTGCTGCAGGGAAAACGCGGTTATGGCATTGATCCGCTTGTAACAGAGTCCATAGCGAAAGAGATCAAGGATACGAAAAAAGTCGGAGTTCAAATAGCGATCGTCATAGGCGGAGGCAATATTTATCGTGGCGCTGAGGCTTCCAAGAGAGGGGTCGACAGGGTCATAGCCGATTATATGGGCATGCTCGCTACTATCATAAATGGGCTTGCCATGCAGGACGCGCTTGAAAAAGCAGGCGTGGAGACGCGCGTCCAGACGGCGATAGAGATGCAGGAACTGGCGGAGCCGTATATCAGGCGTCGCGCGGTAAGGCATTTACAAAAAGGCAGGGTCGTTATTTTCGTGGCAGGCACGGGAAACCCTTATTTTTCCACTGATACGGCCGCGAGCCTCAGGGCAATAGAAATAAACGCTGACGTTATCTTAAAGGCCACCAAGGTAGACGGTGTATATTCCGCTGACCCAAAAAAAGACAAGACCGCCAAGAAATTCAAGGAACTTAAATACATAGAAGTATTAAACAAAGGCCTCAAGGTCATGGATGCCACGGCAGTAAGCCTTTGTATGGACAATAAATTGCCCATCATTGTTTTTAATCTTACTAAAAAAGGGAACATAAAAAGAGTGATCTCGGGTGAAAAAATAGGCACTACGGTAAGATAGCCTTGATCCCCGAACAAACAAAAAAGGAGGGCAAGATGCTGCCTCTTCAGAAGCGCGTACATGATTCAGAAGAAAAAATGAAAAAAGCCATAGACGCGACAGTGCGTGAGTTCTCTGAAATAAGGACAGGGCGCGCGAACTCTCATCTTGTTGAGGGCATAATGGTAGATTATTACGGGACAGCCACTCCCCTTAAACAGCTGGCAGGAATATCCGTGCCTGAGCCCAGACTGATAGTTATACAGCCTTGGGACCCATCTAGCGTGCCGGCATTAGAAAAAGCTATTTCCAAATCACAGTTAGGCTTATCGCCTGTTAATGATGGTAAGGTCATAAGGATAGCGGTTCCTGCTTTAACAAGAGAGAGATGCGAGGAGCTTACAAAGGTCCTTCATAAGATAGCGGAGCAGGGCAGGATATCCTTGAGGACAGTCCGAAGAGACGCTATTGACGGGATTAAAAAGATGGAAGATTCTAAAGAAATACCCGAAGACGCGTGCTTTAAAGGCCAGGAAGATATCCAGAAATTGACTGAAAAATATACTAAAAGAATAGAAGAGATCCTGAAGGAAAAAGAAAAAGAACTGACGACTATATAATGGTGTGGGCCGC
>JAHIUV010000010.1 GCA_018817035.1 Candidatus Omnitrophota bacterium
GCGCAGTAATATTTTTTTTCCTGCGTTTTTATTCTTAAGGTTATTCTCCATGAGTATAAAAACATTTTTCTTTTTGCCGGAATCCAGGCTGAACAGGCTTTTATCATTAACTCCGTATAATCTCCTGTGGTATTCTAAAAGCTTCCTGAACTCTTCTTCTTTCATGGAGAGCATGCGATGGAACAGGCTGGAGTTTTTATACTTTTCAAAATGATGCAGGTATCTGCGCTGGATAGCGCTCTTCACTCCGGACCTTATATTCCCTATTAGGTTCGGAAAAATATAAGCTTTTTCTGACATGATATCCAAAAGCATCCAGTCATCGCTAAAAGCAACAGCCCCACACTCGCGCATAGCCGAACAAATAGTACTTTTGCCGCTATACGATTTTCCTATAAAAAAAATATTGGAATCTCTATACCTTATTGAAGAAGCATGCAATATCGTAAACCTTCCCCATAATAAATATTTTATATGCTTTCCCAGATCGGAAAAACTCCAGACAAGATCCTCGGATTCTTTCATGTCAAATATTACGTCAATCAGAACATGTTTTGTTTTCTTAAAATTCTTCTTATAGTATTTCTTTATCTGCCTGAGAAAAAACATCCCGTATACCCGCCTGCATAACTTTAAGAATCTGCGTGAATTCGATCTTATCTCGATGTCCATATCGACAAAATTATCCATGCGCAGGACAGAAAAACGCGCATCCGTATTTTGGGGGGGGTTGGTTCCGTAGGTTAACTCTATATGCTCGGCCAAGGACAGTTCCGTTAATTTCTGCAAAAAAATGGGTTAAGATACTCTATATGCTTAAAATCCCTGTTTACAAAATCCCTGTACAGATAACTCAACTTTATATTTTTTCTGACATCAGTATTCAGTTTATCCCTATTTGACGCGAAGGAACTGCCAAAATAATCCGCTGCGTCCTCAGCGCTTAGATCAACATAACTCCTTATTAGATATTCGAGATTTAACTTTGCCCTATTACATCTTATTTTTTTATCTTTTCCGGACATTTTTTTTATGCCTGACTCATACTCTCCTAAGCTAAAAAGACAAAGTCCGGCGCATGTTTCCCTGACCCAGCAATCCTTGCAATATTGCGCCGTGATCCTTTTCGCTCTTGAGTATTTTTTGGCTAATTCTTTGATCTTTTTACCCGACATCCCGTCAAAAACAGTGCCTAATTTCCATTCTGCGCTAAAAAGACTTAACTCACATATGCGTATATCGCCATTAACCATTATATAAACACTATTTATCCCCGCGCCGCAATTATCTCTGTAATTTCCCCTGCTGTGCCTGTTATGCAATAAAATAAAATCTTTCCTATCCATGAGCACGAATTTTTTACCCTCTTTTAAGTTTTTTAAGTAAAATTTTCTTATCTGCTTTTTAAAATCAAGGAAATGCCTTGCGTATTCAGTCCCGCATACTCCATTACAGCGTAATATATTAAAATGACGATCAACATTGGAATTTCTCATTGGAATACGCTTCTTAAAGATCCTGTCAAGGTTAGAGCTATTGATAAGGACTGAATTAAGATTTATCCTAAGGTTCGGAAAATGTCCTATGGCATACTTTATGTTTTTCTTCACAATGTCATAACTACCCCTGCCGTCCTTAAACTTCCTCTGCGCGTTATGTTCCTTTTTTGAAGCATCCAGGGATATTATCAGTTCAACATTATGCTTTGAAGCCGCGCTAAGTATATCTTTATTCAAAAGCGTGCCGTTCGTGCTCAGTATTAACCTTAACGGCACTTTTATTTTCTTTAGCCATTTCCTGTTTATATGATCCAGGCTTTTCTTAAAAACCTGGGGGTTCAAAAGAGGTTCCCCTCCGAAAAAGCATATCATTAGAGCTTCATTGCTATCCTTATTCTGCGAAAAGAACCAATCAATGGATTTTTTAGCCGTCCTCCAATCCATCAGGCATTTTCCGATATCAACGCCAAAACTGCCCCCCTTATTAAAACAATAAGAGCAAGACAAGTTACAGGTTGAGGATAAATGGAGCCCCATAGAAACTATATTCTTCGCATAATAATGTTTATCACGCAAAGAAAGATTTTTAAGGAAATTTCCTGATATAAGCCTGTCTAAATCACCATATCCCTCCCTGATCCTTTTTAGCCCGTATTTTTTCAAGAGTTTTCCGGTGATTGCTTTTTTGCCAAGATTTTTATTGCTCAAGGATAGTATATCTGTTATAACGGGGGCTATTTTAAAAATGGACAGGTTCTCGGGGCAAAAAAGAATACGTTTTTTACTAAAAGGGATATTAAAAAATTTCATCCCTTTTGAAAAAAAATATAAATGGTTCATCTATTATGATTGAATAAAAAAAAGTAACTGCTTGTATTCTTCATATTATAAAATATAAGCAAGTAAACCTATTGTTGTATTGGGGGGGGCGCACATCCGGGTCGCTCATAGTCGGCACACCTCCGGATCGCTCACAGCCGGATAAATAAGGCCGAACATCTCAAGGTTCCAGATTTTCGTTATTTCATCCACGCTATGTTTTTTAATTTCCGGTTTTATATATATCGGGTTTTTATTTTTCATGCTCTCCTCCTTAATTTTAATTTTCAAATACATTAAATAACTCAGAATTTTTCTTAACAATATCCGTGCATTCTTTTCTGTATTTTTTCAAGTCCTTTTCTTTAATGGCAAATTTCTTTTTAAGGCCTTGCAATATATCATCCATGCTTACCCTTGAACCCGAACAAGCTATTTTCCATATACAAGAAGCTGTTTTATTCAGCGTAAAGATCTTATCACCTTCAGGATTTAATAATGCCAATCCGTCATCTGTTTCTTTACTGAACCAATCTTTATGCGCTTTTATATACATTGTCCGAACCTTTCTTATTAAATTATACACAAGGAACCATTTAAAAGCAAGCTTTTTTACCTACGGTAACCGGTGAATTATCAGGGGTCTTATTCTTCGAGCGAACGGAGTGAGTCGAGAAGCTGACCATGTTCTCGACTACGTCCCGATACTTCGGGGCTTCGCTCGAACAATATTGATATACCCTCTCTAATGACTAACCGCCTGCGCTTTTTACAAAATTTTCCTGTTAATTAACTTAAAACAAAAATCCTGCGATTTCCAGGCAATCGTTCCCAGAAAATGCGACATAAAGTTCTTTTTCCGATTCAGCATACATTTCTTATCTTGTCAATGACGGCAGGCTATGTTAAAATTTAAGACAAATGAACAAAGAACTCAGCCTGATATCGCTTATCTTTAATCCTGATCATACTCCTGAAGCGCGCCAAAGACTTGAAAACATCATAGAGCAAGGCCTTGACTGGGACTATATATTTAAAATAATAGTACTTTCCGATATTGCCCCATTAACCTGTTATTACCTATCCCGCCTAAAAAATAATAACATCCCGGATTGGTTCATGCAAAAGCTTAATGACAACCGTAATAACACTATAACGGCAAATATGTTCTTATGGAAGAACCTGCGCGGAGTATTGCAAGGTTTTGACAAAGAAAACATACCGGCAATACTGCTCAAAGGCGCGTTCATGTCTGACATAATATACGAAAATATAGCCATGAGAAGCCTGGTAGATATAGACATCATGGTAAAAGAAAAAGACCTGCTAAAAATAGACGCTATATTGAAAAATAACAGCTACGCAAAAATAAAAGAATATCCGGGAGAAATCCTGTATAAAAAAGAAACCGGCGTCCTATATGACAAATTACCCATAGAAATACATTACAAGCTCAGACTGCCTTCCGAGATACTGATCCTTTCTGATTTCCTGTGGAATAATCCCATCATAAAAGAAACTAACGGGTTAAAAATGCTGTACCCTTCCATAGAGAACAGCCTCATATATTCGGCGCTTCACTTCTTCCATCATCTCTCAGAGGTCTTTATGTGGCATTGCGGCTTCCCGGGCATAAAATCCATATTAGATATCCATGAGATAATAACCATAAAAAACGACTGCATAAACTGGAAATATATTACAGGATTCTCGAAAAGATATAAAACGCGTCATATACTATACCTCTCTTTACTCTTGTCAAAACTGTACTTTGGCACGCGTATACCTGAAAACTTCATGAGATCCTTAAAGCCGAATTTTATAAAAAAGATGCTTGTGCGCTTTTGGATGAAAGACTATATTGATATCCAAACATCCAAAAATACCATTTGCGCCAGGATACAGGCCCAATTTACCTGCCTTATGCTGATGGAAAACTGTCCTCCTCGCTGTTTCTTAAGGACTTTGTCACGGATATACAAACTGATATTTATTAAAAATGCTTATAAGCGTAATAATCCCGACCTATAATAAAAAAAGTCTCCTATTAAAGACATTGAAATGTCTTGAGAGGCAGACTCTCCCTAAAAACTTATATGAAATACTGATCATCGACGACGGATCAACAGACGGGACAGACGGCCAAATAAAAAAATATGCCGGTGAAAATAAAAACGTCAAATATTTCAAAAAACCCCACAGCGGGCCGGGAGACTCACGCAACCTCGGGTTAAAACACGCCCGGGGAGAAATAATCGCGTTTACGGATGATGACTGCGTGGTTCCGGGGAAATGGCTAACTAACATTCGTAACAGTTTTTTAAAAAATCAGGGAATAGCCGGCATCGAAGGCAAAACCCTGACATTTTTTAGGCATATCAGCCCCCTGACGCATCAGGTCATCAATACATACAGCCACGGCATATTCCCCACCTGCAATATGGCATATAAAAAAGACATCTTGAAAAAGATAGGCGGTTTTGACAAGATATTCAAACACCCTCACGATGAAGACATTGATCTGGCGTGGAACGCGCTTAAATACGGAGAAATAATTTTTGATGAAGCGGTCATAATAATACATCCGGCGTATCGCCGGGGCATTCTTAAGAAATTATTATGGACTTGCCACTTCAAGTACGAATTTACCCTATATAACCGGCATAAAGAATTATACAAAAAATTTATAGGCGCTAACCCCTGGATAACGATATATATAAACTCATATCTTAAATACAACCTGACGCTCTTAAGGAAATACATAAAGAACAATAAAACAAGGCTCGCTTCCCTGTATTCACTGAAAATCATAATATTCCTGTTGCTCCAGGGGCTGCTGCTTATAGCGCTTGCCCCATATTTTCTATACTGGCGGAAAAATAAATGATAAGCATTATTATAGTCACCCACAACCGTTTAAATTCTCTCAAAAGATGTCTGCGAAGCCTTTTAAGCATGGGAAATCACGAGATAATAATCGTGGATAATGGTTCCACGGATAATACATCAGAGATCGTGGCAAAAGAATACAAAGACTCAGTCATATTGATCCGGAACAAAACCGATAAAAGCCTAAACCACTGCAAATCAATGGCGATCAAACGTTCCGGCCATGAAATAGTCGCGTTCATAGACGATGATTGCGTGCCCTGTGAGAACTGGCCGGAGATTATTAAAAGATATCTCAGTGATCCGGAATGCGACATGGTTGCCGGTCCCGTAAGGCCTTTGAATAAAATAAAATATCCGAAATGGTGGCAAACGTCCCTTAACTGGGCAATAGGCTTAGCTGAGATAAACGATCCTGATTTCGCGCCGCTCGGATGCAATGTCGCGTTTAAAAAAAACGTGTTGGATAGGGCCAAAGAAAAAACTATTTCTGAAAACCATAATATAGTTTACTCTGAAGATACGCTAAGGATCCAAAATGCCGTTAAAAAAGGCTATAAATTAAAACTCAATAACGACATGATAGCATATCATGATATAATACCTGAAAAGCTATCCCTGAAATATCTCATACGAAGGTCATGGCTCGAAGGAAATCACTGGTCATTGAGCGAAAGATCCGCGAAAATATTAATTGTTCGAGGCTTAGCCTCGCTCATCAACCCTTTTAGGTTCATTATAACGCTAAACTTAAACTATATGCTCAGGTGGATCGTAAGCATATCTTATATCTTGGCTTTTTTTAGGAAAAAATGCGCATAGCTATAGACGGACATTCAATAGGCACCAATACCGGCGGGAACGAAGTCTATATCAGGAATCTCCTGGAAACTCTCTCTCATTTAGACACTCATAACGAATATATCATCTATGTAAATCCGGGCATAAGCCTTGACGGTTTGCCGCCTAATTATAAAACTATCAGCATAACAAGCAACAGGCTGTTCAGGCCCGTGCATTTATCTTTCAGGCTTAAAAAAGATACTCCTGACATATATCACGGGCAATATTTTCTTCCCCCTTTATGTAACACAGCCTCGGCCGTCACCGTACACGATACCTCACCTATCTCAAACCCTGAATGGTTCACGAAAAAAGAAAGGCTTATTTTTAAATTTCTGGGGAATTCCATAAAAAAAGCTGATAAAATAATCACTGTCTCCGAATTTTCAAAGCATGAATTACTTGAGCATTTCATGGTGGACCAGAAAAAAATATCCGTCATATATAACGGCGTAAATGAAATATTTAAACCTGATACAGAAAAGATATTTTCCGCCGGGATCAAAACAAAATATTCTCTCCCCGACGATTACATATTGTGCGTCAGCCGTTTTAACAGCCGCAAGAATATTTCTCTCCTCATAAAGGCATTCTCTATTTTTAAAAAGAATAACAAGAATAACATAAAACTTATATTAGTAGGTGCCAATGACGGAAAAAGCGAAAACTTAAAAGCCCTGGCAGATTCGTTGTGTATAACAAGCGAGGTCATTTTTCCGGGATACATTGCGTATTCGGATCTGCCGGCAATATACGCTTCCGCCGCGCTATTCGTCTTTCCCTCCTTCTACGAAGGGTTTGGCATACCTCCGCTGGAGGCAATGGCATGCGGCATACCGGTTATTGTATCCGACATACCGGTTTTCTCGGAACTGCTGGGAGATTCAGCCATAAAAATAGACCCTCATAGCGAAGAGAACCTGGCCAGTGCCATGGAAAAAGTGATCTTTGACGGCAACCTTAGAGAAAACCTCATAAATCGAGGCATAAAAACAGCTGAAAAGTTCAAATGGCAAAAGACAGCTGAAAAAACGTTGGAATTGTATAAAGAGATAATATAACAGATTCCCACTTTCGCGGGAACAAGCGTAATACTTTATGAAAATAGCTATTTTAGGGACAAGAGGAATACCTGCTCATTACAGCGCCTTTGAAGCGTGCGTGGAAGAGCTTGCGCCCAGGCTTGTCCAAAAGGGCCATAAAGTAA
>JAHIUV010000011.1 GCA_018817035.1 Candidatus Omnitrophota bacterium
AGGCCGATTGGCAAGAAAATCAGTTTATAAATCACCGGCTGAAATCGACAATATAATAAAAGAAGCTGCCCTCATAGCCACCAGGAATAAAAAAGATATCGTAAGCTATAAAGATATCTCCGAAGCAATGGAACGTATAGACATGGGCATGAAACACAAAAAACAAATGACAAAAGAAGAAAGAAAAATGGTAGCTTTCCATGAAGCGGGACACCTGGTCACTATGTACATATTGCATCCTACTGACGACGTATTTAAAGCGTCTATTATTTCCCGAAAAGAATCGCTCGGCGCGGTATATCGCCAACCCAGAGAAGAACTCTACACCAGGAATAAAGAAGCTCTTCTGGCTGACATAAAGGTAAGCCTCGGCGGATATGTCTCGGAAAAACTACATTCCGGCACTACCAGTAACGGCGTATTGGCTGATTTTAATAGCGCCATGAAAACAGCTCATAGCATGGTCTGGCGCGTAGGTATGAGCGACGCCGGTTTAGTTGGCGACTATAGCATAATACCTCCTACGCAAATATCAGAATCCCTGAAAGAAAAACTCAATTCCGAAACAAATAAGATAATGAAAACCTGCCTCAAAGATGTCGAAGAGTTATTGAACAAAGAATGGCAGATAGTCGAAAGATTCGTCAAGGAACTGCTTGAAAAAGACGAGCTGGAATATGATGAGATAGAAGATATCTTCAAGGAATACGGCAAGACGCACTATTCCAAGCCTGCTGCATGAATATCCGGCTATTAAAACTTTTTTTCATACTTCTTTTATTGCTCCCGACACTCAGCTGCGCTCCGGTAACCTACTCAAAAGAAAAAGTGGAGCAATCCGTAATAGACCTCTGCAAAAAAGAGTATGACCTTGACGTCGAGGCAAAAATAATAGGCTCTACCCTGGGAGTTCACATACCTATAGACGGATTAGTAGACCCTGACCTAAAACTGAATAAAGAAGCCGGTGAAAAAATAGAGGACGTGGCGCTATCCATACACAGGGTAACCATGAGCACTAATAAACCTCTCAGCTTCTATACGCTGGTGGCCAGGGATACAAAGACCCTGGGAGCTGAGTTCACATTAACAGGGTTCGTATACGACGTGGTGCGGGTACGGTTGCTTGATATCTCAAGGGGTGAATACCACAAAAGGATACTAAGGGATTTTAAATTCAATCCTGTAATAGCCGGGCAAACAAAGATAAACGAGTTATTTAAAGCCCTTAACGAAAATTCACCACAGATCCAGAATATAAGTCCTGTATTTTATCCATTGTTCCCAATAGGAAAACCGGGCAGCCAAAAGATACAAATCTCCCAAATAGATTCTAAAGAAATATCCCAGCAGGAAGCGCTCTTTTACATAAAGACCAAAGAATATTATGACCCCTTGCCACAGTTCGAAGCATACAGGACCATATTCCCGTCAGGCTTTGGCAATGAATACCTGATACTCGTCAACGTATCCATGTTCCCCAGTCCGATAAAAGAAATAGTCCCGAAATATTTTTACTCGGAAAACGAGATCAAGCAACGTGATCTCAAAGAAACTTTCGCTAATTATAAAGATACTGGGTATATAGGGATCAACGGCCTGCCAAAAAAAGACCTGGCGTTAGATTGGTTCCTCAGCCAGCAGATCGCCAACAGGATCAATATGCTTTTCGCTGAAGATAAGAAATTAAGGGGAAATTTTACTGTCAAAAAATCAGAAGCTTCTGTCGATAACAGGGTATTCCGGCTTAACGTATCCATTGTTCCGGATAAACCCGGAAACACCGATAACGAAACAATATTCTCAGCGATACTGAAACATATCGGAAATGTCATTCACAGATATTCGTTCGAGGATTTCGAAGGGATCGAGATCACGAATACGGACACGACGGAAGAAAAAGTATACCTGTCAAAAGACGATCTTGAAAAATTCAGGCTGGGAAAATTAAAATTCAAGGATATTACAAGATCCTGACCCTGGAACCTTCTATCTTAAGCCTTCCTTCTATAAAAAGCTGTACTGCTCTCGGATAGATCTTATGCTCTTCCTTATGGATAGATTCAGCGAGTGTTTCCTCGGTATCGTCCTCTGCCACGGTAACCGCTGACTGTAATATTATAGGGCCGGCATCCATATCCTCTGTCACAAAATGCACCGTAGGACCGGTTATTTTAACGCCATATTCAAGAGCGTCTTTTATCCCATGCGTGCCTTTAAATGACGGGAGAAGGGCAGGATGTATATTAAGGATCTTATTCCTGTATTCTTTTATAAAATCCGCGGAGAGAAGCCTCATATATCCGGCAAGCACTACCAGATCTACTTTTTCCTTTTGCAGGCTCTTAAGGATCTCTGACTCAAATTCTTTGCCTGACGAAAACTTTTTTCTTTCCACTACCAGGGCCTTGATCCCTGCCTTTTCCGCCCTCTTAAGCGCGAAACACCCCGCTACGTCAGACACGACTAGAGCGATCTCGGCTTTTATATCCCCGCGTTTCTGGGCGTTTACCATAGCCTCAAGGTTAGTGCCGCTTCCGGAACAAAAAACTGCGATCCGCATACTCCACCTCCGCCTTAATTAAGCAAACATCTCCTCTATCTTATCGCTGATAGCGTCTCTGGAAACCACGCCTACGAGCCTCGTATATTCGCTTCCGCCTTTAAAAAATATAATAGTCGGTATATTCATTACACCAAATTTTGTGGCGATTCCCATTGCTTCGTCTATATTAAGCTTGGCTACTTTACATTTTCCCTTATAAGTGTCACTTATCTCCTGGACGATAGGCGCTATCATTTTGCAAGGCATGCACCACGTAGCCCAGAAATCCACTATTACGGGTTTATCCGACTTTAAAACCTCTTTTTCAAAATCTTCACTCTTTAATTCCAGCATTATCCCTCCCCTTTTCAGTCTTCTTTAATGCACTTTGTCGGACATTTTTCAACACAGATCTTCAAAGGCGTGGAATCATCCACTTTTGAGTAATCCAGCCTTGAAAGGTTATTCTCTACGATAAACGCCCCTTTTGAAAGTTTTTCACATATCTTACAGCCTATACACCCAGCCTTACACGCGTTCTTGACAAAAATTATCTTATCCAGTGAAAGGCATTTAACATAGCACTTTTGCGAAGCGTCCTCCAGGGATATTATATTTTTAGGACACGCCTCAATACATTTTCCGCACGCCGTACATTTCTTATGGTCAACCACAGGAATGCCGTCTGCGTCCATATGGATCGCGTCAAACGGGCACACCATAACACAGTCCCCAAAACCCAGGCACCCGAAAACGCATAATTTATGCCCTTTAGCGAGCAAACTCGCCGCGGCGCATGTCCTCACTCCCTGATATTGAAATTTATCCTTTGCCCTATCCCCTCCGCCGCATCTTACGCGCGCTATCTTCTTTGTCACATTACATTTTTCAACACCAAGGACCTCAGCTATTTTAGTATACGCTTCTTCTCCTCCCGGAGGACAGCTCGTAAGGCTGGCATCGCCTTTAGCGATAGCCTCTGCCAGGGCAGCGCAACCTGCCTTACCGCACGCTCCGCAATTAGCGCCCGGTAGCGCGGAGAGTATCCTTTCTATCCGGGGATCCATCTCGACCCTGAATATCCTGGAGGCAAAAGCCAATCCTAAGCCGAACAAAATCCCCATAATTGACATTATTAATATAGGTATTATCATAAACTAATCCTTAACTTCACAAAACTGCAATGCACTATTGTGAAGTTAAAACCTGAAACCCGCGAAACCCATAAAAGCCATGGACATCAGCGACGCTACTATGAACGCTATTGCCATACCTTTCATCGGCCGCGGCACATCACACAGCTCAAGTCTCTCTCGTATACCTGACATAAAAAGAAGCACTAAAGTAAAGCCTACCCCGGCGCAAAACCCTTGCGTTACGCAAAATAAAAGCGCCCTGGCAGGATTATCCGCTGTCTTTAAGAACATTTCACTGTTCAAAACAGCCACGCCGAATACCGCGCAATTCGTAGTAATAAGCGCCAGGTAAATGCCAAAAACCCTGTATAATGCGGGGCTGAACTTCTGTATGAACATTTCTATCAACTGCACAAAACTCGCGATTACCAGTATAAATGAAAGCGTACGCAGGTATTCTATATGAAAAGGCTTGAGCAAAAATATATATACCGCCCACGTAATAAGAGACGAGGCCGTCATGACAAACGTTACCGCTAGCCCCATATAAAGAGCAGGTTCAGTCTTCTTTGAAACTCCTATAAAAGGACATAATCCCAAGAACTTTGAAAGGATAAAGTTATTTATAAATATAACACTTATAGCTATTACAAACAACTGATTAAGCTCCATGCTGTTTCTCCGTAAAATAATTAACAGCCCCTATAAGAATACCGATAACAAGTAATGCCCCGGGCGCGAGTATGAATAAAAGCGCGGGATCAAAACCTTTTAATATCGTAAGTCCTAAAAACGTACCATTGCCAAGCGCTTCCCTGATAGCTGATATCACCACAAGCGCCAGAGTGAATCCCGCGCCCATGCCAAGCCCGTCAAAAACAGAATTCGCCACGCTGTGCTTCGAAGCAAATGCCTCTGCCCTTCCCAGGACAATACAGTTCACTACTATAAGAGGGACAAATATGCCCAGGGATTTTGACAAAAGAGGAAAATACGCTTTCATGGTAAGTTCAACTATGGTCACAAAAGTCGCTATAATAACTATAAAGCAAGGTATCCTGATCTTTGAGGGGATAAACTTTCTGACACAGGAAACAATAATATTGGAGCCCACCAGGACAAACGTAGCTGCCATGCCCATTCCAAACCCGTTAACTACACTGGTAGATACCGCCAGCGTAGGACACAGCCCCAGCGCCAGCCTGAATGTCGGATTCTCTATAAATATACCTTTTGAAAATTCGCGCAATAATTTTTTCATATAATGTTCTTCTCGACTTCGCTCGAAGAATATTGTTCGAGCGTAGTCCCGAAGCATCGGGACGCAGTCGAGAACTATCTTTATTTTTGCAGGCCGTATTTCCTAGTCTTCGTATATCTATCTATCAGCGGCACCACTGCATTCATAAAAAGTATGGCGTATGAGACGCCTTCGGGATAACTGCCTCTCAACCTTATAACAACGGTCATGATACCGCAGCCTATGCCGAATATGATCTTGCCTTTCTTCGTGAGCGGCCGTGTCACATAATCCGTTGCCATAAAAAACGCGCCCAGCACCAGCCCGCCTGAAAGCAGATGAAACGTAAAATCTCCGCTAAACATGCTATCACCGCCGAATATCCATGTCAAAAGCATGACAGTGCCTATAAAAGTAAATGGTATATGCCAGGAAATTATTTTCATAACCAGTAAAAATACCGCCCCTACTGCCAACGCCAATATGCAAACCTCGCCTATGCACCCCCCGTGATTCCCGAGAAAAAGATCCATATAATTAAATAGAGGCGCGCCTTCCTTTGCTAAAGGTGTGGCGGTCGAAACAGCGTCTACTGCCCATCTGGGGTTCTTCCATGTCGTCATATAAACAGGCCATGATATCTGCAGAAAAACCCTTCCTACGAGCGCGGGATTGAATATATTGTGTCCAAGTCCCCCGAATATCTGTTTGGCCAGGATAATGCTCACAGCGCCGCCTACTACAGGCAGCCAGAAAGGCATCTCAGGCGGAAGATTATACGCCAGTAAAAGCCCTGTCAGCAGTGCGCTCCCGTCCAAGGCTATTTTAGGGTCCCTGTTCCTTAATTTTAAAAACGCGGCTTCAAATACCACGCAAGATATCATTGAAATAAGTATTACCCTTAAACTGCTGAACCCGTATATGTATATTCCCGCCACGCCTGACGGCAAAAGAGCCAGTATCACCAAATACATTATAGCCCTGGTGCTGAGTCCTGATCTTATATGCGGCGCCGGCGAAACCGTAAAGTTATTACCTGACATTTGACATCTCCAGACCTTTTTCTTTTATAGAATCCACAACAGCCTTGCTGGATATAGTAGCCCCGGTGATCGCGTCTATATTCGAAATATCCACATCCTTTACATTGCGTCCCGTGAATTGTTCCGTAAAATAAGGCTCTATTTTTTTCTCTATCTTTTTTTCTCTTAAAAAGATCCCTTTTATTGCCGACGCGAGTGTTCTATCTGAAACGATCTCCACTATTTTAGCGCCGAGTCCCGGGGTCTCATTTTGATTAAGGACCTTGACCCCTGTAATGGTGCCGCCTGCCTTAACCCCCACCATTGTCTCTATAACGCTTGAATAGCCATACTTTTTAGCTACAAATACGTAACCTGCTATTTTGTTGCTCGAACCCTTGAAAGCCTTCCAGTATTTTACTTCGCCATTCTCCTCTACTGCTTCAAGACGGTCTCCGACAGATGCGGGCATAACCTGGGTCAATGCCTCTTCCCGAGCCAATGCCTCTTGTTCGTCTATTTTTGGCTTTGTAATAAAATACACTCCTGCCAGTATAAAAGCTGCCACGAGATTTACCAGGAATAATACTAAAACAAACCGTAAAATATCTTTCATTGTCTTCTCTTAATTTTTCCTTACCTTTGCCTTGGTCAATTTGATCAACTGGACCAGCGGTATAGCCGACGGGCATACATAACCGCACGCCCCGCATTCTATGCAATCCAGGGGGTCATACGCTCCCGCTATGTCAAATCTGTTATTCTTCGCGCCTATCCCTATCATGCACGGCATGAGTCCTGCCGGACAAGCCTCGATGCAACGTGAACAACGTATGCAATCCAATTCTTTTCCGAATTTAAAACTCTCATCCAGGGCTAATATCCCTGAAGTACCTTTTATAACAGGCGCATCCAGGCTATATTGCGCTACGCCTGTCATAGGTCCGCCCATTACTATTTTATAAGCTCTTTTTGTATCGTCAAAATCGCAAAATCGCAAAAGTTCCCTTATGGGCGTACCTATCCTTACCATAAGGTTCTTAGGCTCTTTCAAAAGCGTACCCGAAACAGTCATTACTCTTTCATACAATGGTTTTCCCAGATAGACTGCCTCATAAATACTATAAATAGTCTGCACATTATTTACCACGCATCCTATATCCATAGGGAGCCTACCGGAAGGAACTTCGCGTCCCAAAAGTGTCTTTATGAGCTGTTTTTCTCCTCCCTGCGGATAACGGGTTTTTAATTTTTTCACTTTGATATCAATGCCGTCGTGCTTTACTTTAAAAAGCGCGCTTCCTAAATCTTCTATAGCGTCCATTTTGTTCTCTTCCACACCTATTATCACACGCTTTACCCCCAGCACATTCGCCACTAGGCAAACACCCATTATGATCTCTTTAGGCTTCTCCAGCATCAACGCATGATCGCAAGTAAGAAAAGGCTCACATTCGGCTCCGTTTATGATAAGGGTATCTATCTTTTTGTCCTTTGGAGGCATCATCTTTACATGAGTAGGGAATGCGGCTCCCCCTAATCCGACAATACCGGCATTTTTCACCATATCTATAATATCTTGTTTAGACAGTCCGGCAGGATCCTTAATAGGGCCGGAAAATGCCTTTGTGTCCTGACCATCTGATTCTATCACGATAGCCTTAAAACTCCCGATTACAGGATGAATGCTGTCTTCGATCGCGACAACCTTTCCGGACACGCTGGAATGAACAGCGCTGGATATAAATCCATTTGACTGCGCGACCAATGTGCCTGTCTGGACAAGG
This sequence comes from Candidatus Omnitrophota bacterium, assembly GCA_018817035.1. Lineage (GTDB taxonomy): Bacteria > Omnitrophota > Gorgyraeia > Gorgyraeales > Gorgyraeaceae > JAHIUV01. The sequence goes on from JAHIUV010000011.1 coordinate 7,731, forward strand.
TCACCTACTTTAACAACAGGTTCTGCCGGCGCGCCGGTATGCTGGGATAAGCACAATATCACTTTACTTGGCAGAGAAAGGCTCTCTATCTTCTTACCTTTTGTCTTTTCCTTAAATTCGTTGGGGTGGGTAAAATTCATATCTGACATAATTTTATATTATTATACAAAAAATAGGGCACCTTGACAACGTTTTTACTATAAAGTATACTTTAAGTAAGAGGTGACATGTCATGGCTGTCGGAGATTTTGGCACATGCTGTACGGATTGTCAGGTATATTGGACATGCGAAGCCAAATGGTACAGAGGCGAACGCAATGAAGAAAACGCCTGCTGTCCTACATGTAATTACTATAATAAATGCCGGGCCATGCAAAAAGAAAAGTCAAAAAAGAAGAAAAAATAACGGTCAATAAGCCTCTTTCTTTCCTTTAGTTTTATTCCCAATGATCAGCCTAAGAACTCCTATAAAAGAAAATATTATTCCTGTCGCTATCAAAAGCTGGCCCTGACCTATGCGTTCAGCTATAAGCGAAGTCAGGAACATAAATACCAAAAAACCAACGTGCATTATCAGGTCCATAGAGCTGAATATCCGGCCTCTCATCTCATCGGCCATTACCTCGTGAAGCAGGGTATTCGAAGAAACCACTATGGGCGCCGCAAACAGTCCCAGGATCATCGAAAGAACAGCCGCGACAAAAAAGTTAGGCCACATCTGGAGACCGGCCGAAAAAAGAATGATCACCAGGCCGGTAACCGCCAAGCCCACATTTATCACCTTTCTTTTGCAAAGTTTAGCGCCGAATCTACCATATATAACCGAACCCAGAAAAAGCCCCGCGCCTAAAAACATAGCAAGAAGCCCCAGATGTTCCGTAGAAGACTTCAGCAATTCCTGCACAAATACTATTATGATAATATAGATAGAACCTACACCTGCCATCAAAAAGAACATGGTCACGGCTATCATCCTTATATCCTTGTGTCCATTAAGGTATCGAAAGCCTTCTTTTATATCGTCTAATATTGTTTTCCTGATGATCTTCTGTAATGTCTCCTTAAGCGCGGGTTCCGGCGGCAACACAGGCTTTAACTTCAATACGACGAAAGAAATCATAAGCGCTGAAATAAAATATGTTCCGGCGTCTATATAAAATCCTCCGCGCGCGCCAAGACACCCCACTATTATTCCTCCTAAACCAAACCCTACTATAGTCGCGATCATCATAGTAGTCGACGTAAGTGAATTCGCCAGAAGTAGCTTATCTTTAGGCACTATATCGGGTATTATGGCAAGCTTTGACGGCAAAAAAAATCTCGTTGCGGAAAATATCATGAATACCAGAATATAAACAGGCACCATGCTTTTTGAATAGGCAATAACAAGCGGTATAAAAAGAACCATGCTTCCCCTGATAAGATCACAGAAGATCATAGTATGTTTCCTGTTCCACCTGTCCACGTATATACCGGCAATGGGCCCTATGAGAAAAACAGGTATAATCGTGAATGAAAGGAGCTTGGCAAGCTGGACAGTAGAGCCCGGCGTGCGCGCGTATATAAGCCCTATTAATGCCATCTGATTAAGCCTGTCACCAAAATTGGATAAAACCTGAGAACTCCAAAGAAGTGAAAAATTACTATCACGGAAAAGACTTCTAATTTTAGTCATTTAAGATAATGGAGCCGATGAGAGGATTCGGCGCCCTTCGCGTTCGCTCAGGGTCGGCCAGCCGCTTTTCTGCCGCTGCTCCTATACGTCGCATCTTGTCCTCGCTTTGCTCGGCGAAAAGCTCCATTCGGATCCTCTTTGATTCGTTGGAGCCGATGAGAGGATTCGAACCTCCGACCTGAGCTTTACGAAAGCCCTGCTCTGCCA
>JAHIUV010000064.1 GCA_018817035.1 Candidatus Omnitrophota bacterium
CATCCTCAGTCTCTTCTTTTTTCATATGCTCGGGTAATTCAATATCTTTTTCAGTAATGTTAAATTCTTCCAGGCGTGGCAGCTCCTCGAGGGAGTTCAGCCCAAAGTATTGTAAAAATTCCTGAGACGTCCCGTAAAGCATGGGCCTGCCTACAGATTCTTTTCTTCCGACGACCCTTACAAGATTTTTTTCTATAAGCGTCTTTAAAACACCATCTACGTTGACACCTCTTATAGCCTCTATTTCCGGCTTGGTAGCCGGTTGTTTATACGCTATTATCGCCAATGTCTCAAGGCTGGGCCCTGAAAGCCTGTCAGGTCCGGACGTCTTATAAAGCCTCTTAAGCCATGGAGCCAGCATAGGATCAGTCACTATCTGATAGCCTCCCGCTATTTCCTTTATCCTGAATGCCCTGCTGGTATCCTCGTATTCCTTGGCTAGTTCGGCGACAATGTCTTTTACCTGTTGGGCGTTAAATTCTCCCAAGACGCCTTTTATTTCGTTCACGAACAAAGGTTTATCACTGACAAAAAGCATTGCCTCGATTATATTCTTAGCCTGATCCACCTGCATATTTTACCCCGCCCTTAATCTGTGTTTTTCATTCCTTATCACTTCTATGTCATCAAAAGTCTTATTCTGCACCGCAACTATCTCTTTTAATCTTATAAGCTCCAATACCGCAAGGAACGTTGCTATGATCTCAATCTTATTTTTGGCGTTCTTGAAAAGCTGCGTTAAATAAAGCACCGGCGTCTCTACCAGCATATGCAATAGATCATGGACCTTTTGCTCGACAGTAAATTCATCTTTTACTATCTCCTGAAATATCTCCTTTGGTACTTCCTTTAACACCCGTGTAAGCGCGGTTATAAGATCGAACAGGCTCGCTTCAAAAAATTTATCCCCGGATTCAAGTTCAGTAACAGCGGAACGCGTAAACATGTTTTTGCGTTGACTTTCCAGGTCCTGCAGTACACCCGCGACTTCTTTAAATCTCTTGTATTCCAAAAGCCGCCTTACAAGTTCCTCCCTTGGATCCTCTTCTTCCTCCGGTAATATCTCTTTCTCGTCAGGAGGCAGAAGCATCTTGCTCTTTATATGGATAAGGGTAGCTGCCATGACAAGGAACTCTCCGGCGATATTCAGATCGAGCATACGCATAAGCTCAAGGTATTCCAGATATTGCTCAGTGATTTCAGAGATAGGTATATCGTATATATCTATCTCGCTCTTCTTTATAAGATACAATAAAAGATCCAGCGGCCCTTCAAAAACTTCAAGTTTTACCTTATAGGACATAATATAATTCCTGCCAGAGATTGCTTCGCTTCGCTCGCAATGACAAATCCTGTGTCATTGCGAGGAGCATAGTGGTCCCCGCGAAAGCGGGGAAGCAATCTAAACCAACCCTACTGCTTTTCTTACTTCTGTCATTGTTTCAGAAGCTGCTTTATTTGCTTTTTTAGCGCCTTCCTTTAATATATCACGGATAAAGTCTTTATCTTTGAGTAATTTTTCTCTCTTGGTTCTGATTCCGCTCAGATATTCTGAGATCACATCAGCCAGGTCTTTTTTGCACTGAGCGCAGCCGACTTTAGCATTCACACAATATTCGCGGACCTCAGGCAATAACTTATCTTTGAATAAATTAAAATATGAATAAAGATTGCACTCGTCCGGATGCCCTTCATCGGAAAGTTTTATCCTTTTGGGATCCGTAAACATCTGGCCGCATTTTTCCCCTATAACATCCGGGGAATCTCCCAGCGCGATAAAATTACCATAAGACTTGCTCATTTTTCTTCCGTCTATCCCGAGAAGTTTTGATGTCCCCGTTAATAACGGCTTTATCTCTTTAAAGATCCCACCGTAAAGTTTATTGAACTTCGCCAGTATATCATTTGTAAGCTCAAGATGAGGAAGCTGGTCTTTTCCTACAGGAACAGCTCCGGCTTTGTATAATAATATATCCGCCGCCTGGAGCACAGGGTAGCCTAAAAAGCCGTACGTATGCAGTTTTCTCGACGACAGTTCCCTTAACTGCTCTTTATATGTAGGACATCTTTCCAGCCATCCGAGCGGCACAAAATTAGAGAACACCATGTATAATTCCAGGTGTTGCGGCACATGTGACTGGATAAATATAGTGCTTTTTTCAGGGTCTATCCCTGAGGCGATCCAATCAGCGGCACACTCTATGGCGTATTCCGGTAACTTTGACGGATCCTCGTATTCGCTCATAAGCGCGTGCCAATCCGCGATCATAAAAAAACACTCATATTGGTCCTGAAGCCTGACCCAGTTATCCAACGCGCCAAATAAATGTCCGAGATGTAAAGGCCCTGTAGGCCTCATCCCGCTAAGTATGCGTTTCTTCATATTCAATCCCGTAACTTCACAAAATTACAATGTACGAATGTGGAAGTTATCTTCTCGACAAGCTCGAAGAATACTGTTCGAGCGAAGTCGAGAACTAAAAATAATCTCTATTTCAGGCGACGGGCTACCTTGCGGATCTCTATCGCTTCTATTATGTCGCCTTTTTGAATATCGTTAAAGCTAAGGCTTATGCCGCACTCAAAACCTTCCCTTGCTTCCTTTATATCGTCCTTAACGCGTTTCAGCGAAGTTATTTTACCTTTAAAAATGCTCTCTTTGTCTCTTATTAGCCTGGCTATGGCATTGCGCGGTATAGCTCCTTTTGAAATAAAACAGCCTGCCACAACACCCACCTTTGAAACCTTGAACACCTGTTTTACTTCCGCCCTGCCTAAAAATGTTTCCTCCACTATAGGCTCAAGCATGCCCTCCATAGCGGCCTTTACGTCACCTACGGCTTCGTAAATTATATTATAAACCCTTACATCCACGCCTTCTTGTTTCGAGAGCGCTTTTGCTCCGGGTATTATATCGACATGAAATCCCAACATAACCGCGTTCGACGCGGAAGCGAGCATTATATCCGACTCATTTATGTTACCCACCTGGCCATGTATAACACAAAGTTTTACCTCGGCCGTAGAGAGATTCTCCAGGGATTCTTTAATAGCTTCCAAAGATCCCTGAACATCCGCCTTTAAAACTATCTTTAGTTCCTTTACTTCACCCTGCTTGATCTTATCATAAAGATCTTCCAGGCTTATCTTCTGCCCCTTTGACTCAAGTTTCTTCTTTTCGGCTTCCAGTCGCCTCACGGAGATCATTTCTTTTACCTTTTTATCGTCGTCTATTACGTAAAATCTTTCCCCTGCCAAAGGCACACCCGAAAGCCCCATCACTTCAACAGGTTTGGAGGGTCCTGCTTTATCGACCCTGCGCCCTTTATCATCAAGCATTGCTTTTATCTTTCCATAATTCAATCCTACGATGACCATATCCCCTACTTCGAGAGTCCCGTTAGAAACAAGGACAGTCGCTACAGGGCCTCTACCTTTTGAAAGCTCAGCCTCTACTACTACGCCTGAGGCGTGTTTATCTGGATTCGCTTTTAATTCAAGCATCTCCGCCTCCAGAATAAGCATCTCCAGGAGATCATCTATGCCCTGACCGGTCTTCGCGGAAACACCCACTGTAATGGTCTTACCGCCCCAATCCTCGGGGGCTAGATCGCGTTCAGCCAATTGTTTTTTTACTTTATCAAGGCTTATATTCTGCTTGTCTATTTTATTTACGGCGACTATTATCGGTACTCCCGCGGCGCGCGCATGGTCTATCGCCTCTATCGTCTGGGGCATTATCCCGTCATCGGCAGCCACTACAAGAACTACTACATCGGTGACATTGGCTCCCCTCGCGCGCATAGCGGTAAAAGCGGCGTGACCCGGCGTATCCAGGAATGTTACTTTTCCTTTCGGCAATATCACTTCGTACGCGCCTATATGCTGGGTAATTCCCCCAGCCTCTTTATCGACCACTTTAGTCTTTCGTATCATATCCAAAAGAGAAGTTTTGCCATGGTCAACGTGCCCCATAAAAGTAACTATAGGCGCCCTGGGCTTAAGCTTTGCCGGATCATCCTTTTCCGACTCCATTAAAAGTATTTCCTCCTCATTTGGTAATCTTTCTATTTTGTAACCAAGATCTTCAGCGATCAACGCGGCAGCAGCCTCATCAAGAGACTGATTTATGGTAATGATTATGTTCTTACTCAAAAACCGCTTAATAACATCATTGGTCATGAGATTAAGGCTAACCGCCAGATCTTTGACCGCGATAGGGATATTTATCTTCAGGATCTTTAATTCAGGAACCTCAGGCATAATCTGCTTTTCTTCTTCAGGAACGGGCTCTTCCTTTATTTCCGGTTTTTCTTCCTTTTTTTCTTTATGGGCTTTCTTGGGCTTTACGGCGGATTTTTCTTTCTTTTCAGGTTTCTTTTTAGGCTCAGCCTTAACCTTGGCAGGCAAAACCTTTTTTGAAGATTCTTTTTTAGGTGTTTTTTCTTTTTTTACAAGCGCGACTACACTATCATCAAGAGAACTCATATGGCCTTTTACGTCTATTTTTAACGCGTGAAGCTTTTCTATGAGCTCTTTGCTTGTAATTCCTAATTCCTTTGCGAGTTGATGAACCCTTGCGCTCATTCTTTGTCCTTTCCTTCTTCGCTTTTTTTCTTATCATTGTCAGCCTGATCAGCAGCCTGCGCCTTTTTCTCTTTGCCTTTTCTGTCTCTGACTTCATGCACCTTTTGTTCCAATACCTTCTTAGCTGACTTCAATATCTTTTCTGCCGTCTTTTTCCCGACGCCGTCCACGCCGCTCAGCTGTTTTATATCAGCCTTGGCAATATCTCCGGCAGTCTTAAAACCTGCTTTCGCGAGGGCCTTTGCCGTTTTTGGGCCAACACTGTCTATTTCCGTCACAGGGACTTTATTGACATTTTCCAGTTCAGCCTTACTCCTGATATCTATGTTCCATCCTGTAAGTTTCGCCGCCAGCCTGACATTCTGTCCTTTTTTCCCTATGGCAAGCGACAACTGGTCGTCAGCGACAAGGACCTCAGCCCTTTTCTCCGCCTCGTTCAGCCTTACGCTGGATATCTCCGCTGGGCTAAGGCTCGATGCTATGAACTCGCCTACATCAATGTTCCAGCGGATAATATCGATCTTCTCTCCGCCTAATTCACGGACAATGCTCTTTACCCGCTGGCCTCTCATGCCTACGCATGCCCCGACAGCATCTACTTTATCATCCTTTGAATACACTGCTATCTTTGAGCGGTCTCCGGCCTCTCTCGAAACAGACTTTATATCTACTATGCCTTCGTATATTTCAGGGACCTCAAGTTCAAATAACCTCTTTACCAGACCAGCGTTCGTCCTTGACAAAAGTATCTCAGGGCCCTTAGGCGTCTTTTTTACATCCATAATAAGAGCCTTTATCCTGTCTCCTTGCCTATATTCCTCGTTATGAGGAACTTCTCTCCGTGGAAGCACCCCTTCGGCACGGCCCAGATCCACTACGATCATGCCTTTTTCAAACCTATGGACGCTGCCTGAAGTAATATCATTGACCTTATGTTGATACTCATCAAAAACAACATCTCTTTCAGCCTCGCGGATCTTCTGAATTATGACCTGTTTGGCTGTCTGCGCCGATATCCTGCCAAAATTCCCGGAAAGCTCTCCTCCGTCAGGGCCAAATACCTTAAAATCCCCTGTCTCCTGGTCGAACTTTGCCTTTATATCCATTACATGCTTGCCGAGCTTTTTGCGGGCCGCGCTTATAAGCGCGGACTCTATGGCGTTTACAAGTATCTCCTTTTTAATACCTTTATCTCTTTCAATGCTGTCCAATATTGACAATAATTCGTTATTCATTTAAAGCTCAACCTCCTGTCTTGCTCTTACTATTTTAGTGAAAAGAATCTCTATTATCCCTTTTTTCTTAACATCTATTTTTATAGAATCTTCCAGCACCTCTTCCAGTCTCCCTATATATTCTTTTTTATCCAAAACTGCTTCGCTTAACGTTACCCTGACCATCCTGCCGATCGAACGCTCATAATCCCTTTTTCCCGAAAACCACCTGTCTATGCCGGGAGAATCGACTTCGAGCACGTAATGTTCTGATATAGCATCTGCCTCATCCAGGGCTATTCCTATTTTTTTGTTCAGGCTGACGCAGTCTTCCAGATTCACGCCACCTTCTTTATCTACCAGAAGGCACAATATCTGCCTACCTGACTCTTTACGAAAGATAAGATCCACAAGTTCCGCGTCTTCGTTACTTAAAACCTGTTCTATAATAGTTTTTACACGGTCATACATAGGCAATAAAAAAAGCGGGCCTACTTCACCCACTTCTAAATCCAAACACCTCCCTTTCATAAGAGTAGATATACTATACTACAGCTTATAAAGGTCTGTCAAGAAAAAAATCTTTCTTTCTCTTTGAGTTATCAGGGGTAGTCTATATCAATATTGTTCGAGC
>JAHIUV010000065.1 GCA_018817035.1 Candidatus Omnitrophota bacterium
AAGCTCGAACAATATTCTTCGTACAAAGTCCTTAGATTCTCAAAGGACAATATCCTTCGAGCGAACACAGTGAGTCAAGAAGCAAAAGTATCGGTTCTCGACAAGCTCGAACAATATTCTTCGTACAAAGTCCTTAGATTCTCAAAGGACAATATCCTTCGAGCGAACACAGTGAGTCGAGAAGGAAGGTATTTTTAAGCAATTTCGAGTTTAGGATTTTGGGTTTAATATAGTCGGTTCTTAAATAAAAGGAGTATAGCATGAACCTAAAAGAAATCAAAGAATTGATCAACCTGATGAACGAGAATGACCTTTCAGAGTTGGAGATCGAACGCGAAGGCACCAAAATACGCCTCAGGAAATCCTCTTCCGGGAGGTTCGAGGCTGTTACGGAAGAAAGTAACGCGCCGCGGCTTGTCCGGACTATCCAGGCAGGAGCCGCTGAGCCGCCTAAGAAGGATACCAGTAACCTTATCGCCGTAAAATCTCCCATGGTAGGGACTTTTTACAGGGCTCCTTCGCCCGAGGCAAAGCCGTACGCGGAAATAGGGAAGATGATAGAGGTAGGGCAGGTAGTCTGCATAATAGAAGCAATGAAACTAATGAACGAGATAAAATCAGAAGTAAAGGGTAAAATAGTGGAAGTACTCGCGGAAAACGCTAATCCTGTCGAATACGGCCAGGCGTTATTCATGGTGGAGCCCGTATAATTATGTTCTCTAAAATATTAATAGCTAACAGGGGTGAGGTAGCGGTAAGGATAATACGAGCCTGTAAGGAAATGGGCATCCGCACTGTCAGTGTATACTCAGAGCCTGACGTAGAATCCCTCCACGTAAAAATAGCCGACGAGGCCGTGTGTATAGGCGGCGCGGCGCCGTCTGAAAGCTACCTGAATATTCCCGGCATAATAAGCGCCGCGGAAATAACTGACGTCGACGCCCTGCATCCGGGGTACGGATTCCTGGCGGAGAACGCGCATTTCGCGGAGATATGCGAATCATGCGACATCACTTTTATCGGACCTACTCCTGAAAATATGAGGCTTCTCGGGGATAAAAATTCCGCGCGCCAGACAATGCAGAAGATCGGTATCCCTGTCATACCGGGCAGCCGCGGCATCATAAAGACAAAAGAAGAGGCCCTGAAAACAGCCAAGAGATTAAAATATCCTGTAATAATAAAGGCTTCGGCAGGAGGCGGAGGTAAAGGAATGAGAGTCTGTCATAACGACGTGCGCCTGGTGAGCTCATTCATGACTGCCCAGCAGGAGGCTGAACTCGCCTTCGGTAACCCCGATGTATATATCGAAAAATACATAGAAAGGCCCAGGCATGTAGAGGTCCAGATACTGGCTGATAAACATGGCCACATTGTCCATCTCGGGGAAAGAGATTGCACTATCCAGAGGCGCCACCAGAAATTAATAGAAGAGTCTCCCTCACCCGCGTTAAACTCAAAGCTAAGAAAAAAAATAGGCGAAATCGCCATCAAAGCTGTAAAGGCATGTAACTACCTGAACGCCGGGACCGTGGAATTCCTCGTGGATAGGTACGAAAACTTTTATTTCCTGGAGGTCAACACAAGGATACAGGTCGAACACCCGATAACCGAAATGGTGACAGGCGTAGACCTGATAAAAGAACAGATAAAGATAGCTAACGGTATGAAACTTTCTTTTAAACAGGATGACATAAAGATCAAAGGCGTTGCCATCGAATGCAGGATAAACGCGGAAAATTCAGAGAAAGACTTTATGCCTTCCCCCGGTAAATTAGAGATGTACCTGGCCCCCGGAGGGCCCGGCGTAAGAGTAGATTCCCACGTGTATCCGGGATATACGATATCGCCTTATTACGATTCAATGATAGCTAAAATAATCTGTTACGGAAAAAACCGGCAAGAAGCCATAAACATAATGAAAAGAGCTTTGGACGAATTAGTGATAAGTCCGATAAAAACGACTATTCCTTTTCATAAGCATGTAATGAATGACAGTTTGTTTTTGCGCGGGGATTACACTACTGATTACGTAGAAAGAATGACCCCGATCGAATAATGGGATAGAACGGAGGCAGGCATGAGGATATTCGGCATAATGGTCATATTTATATATACCCTTTTATTTTCTATTATCGGCGCGGCTCTTATCGCGTTCTCGCTCCGCACAGCGTCATTCGATATAGCGATAGACATGATACGCCGGCTTACTTACGCGGAAAATATAAAAATGAGCATGACGCTGACAGGCGCGTCCCTGATATTAATAAATATTATTATAGCCCAGCTTTCCATAGGAAGCCTCAGAAAAATAAAAACGATCTCTTTTGAAAATCCTGACGGTCCTGTGACATTGGAACTTTCCGCTATAGAGGATTGCGTGACAAAGCTTTCAGCCGGGATGCCTGAGATAAAAAAGATCAGGTCCGGCATCGCGGCGACCAAAAGAGGGATAGACGTCATCATTAAGGTAACGCTTTATTCCGATGTCAATATCCCTGAAGTCACGGAAAAGATCCAGGGCGCCATACGGGCAAAGCTCCACGAAATGCTCGGGATAGAAGAAAAAGTAACCATAAAAGTGCACGTAGCCAAGATAGTCCAAAGGGATAAAAAATCTAAAAATAAGGATAAAGAAACACCGGATAAAACAAATCCAGAGGGTTTCAAAGGCGAAATAACCTACGGAGACTAATGAAAGGGGAATCGGCAATGAAGAAAGTAGGAGTGCTTACAGGCGGAGGAGATTGCCCGGGATTAAATCCCGTAATAAGGGCGGTCGTAAGATATGCTATTAAAGAAAATTACGAAGTAGTAGGTATAAAAAACGGCTGGAAGGGCTTGATTGAGATCAACGCTGTAAAATTAGACCTCGCGTCTGTTTCAGGGATATTGCCAAAAGGCGGGACTATTATCGGGACATCCAGGACGAATCCTTATAAGCTGGATGGCGGAGTAGACAAAGTAAAGAAAAATTTTAAGAGCCTTGGCCTGGAAGCGCTGATAGCCATCGGCGGAGAAGATACCCTTGGTGTCGCGGCTAAGCTATACAAGGAAGGGCTTAATGTAGTAGGCGCGCCCAAAACTATTGATAACGACCTTTCATGCACTGACGTAACATTCGGTTTTGATACCGCTATCAATGTAGCCACTGAGGCTATTGACAGGCTGCATACCACCGCTGAATCACATAACAGGATCATGGTTGTGGAGGTAATGGGCAGGCACGCCGGCTGGATCGCCATAGAGTCGGGAATAGCAGGAGGAGCTGATGTTATCCTGATACCTGAAATACCTATAGACATAAATGAAGTATGTGAACTCCTGAAAAAACGTCACGAAAGAGGAAAAAGTTTCAGTATAGTCGTCGTGGCTGAAGGGGCCCAGCTCAAAGAAGGCGACATGGTAAAGCAGGAAGAAAAATTAGACGCGTTCGGGCATGTCAGGCTGGGCGGCATAGGCCATACACTAGGGGAAATGATAGAAGCAAAAACAGGATACGAGACCAGGGTAACAGTGCTCGGCCATATACAAAGAGGCGGCACGCCCACAGCGTTTGACAGGGTGCTCGGGACACGCTTCGGCGTAAAGGCAATGCAATTGGTCGTAGCGAAAGACTACGGCAAAATGACTGCCCTGCAGGGAATCGCGATAAAAGCAGTCCCCATGGAACAGGCAGTATGTAAATTAAAAACAGTAGACATGGAACTCTACGACATAGCCAAAGTATTCTTCGGCTAAACAAGGCAGGACGTCTGGACCAGATTAAACAATATTCTTCGAGCGCAGTCGAGAAGATAACTTCACAAAACTGCAATGCACTGTGAAGTTAAGGCAAGGTGACCATGAAAAAAAAGATTATCGACCTGTTAAGTGAGGATATAGAGGTAAAACGAGCGCTCATAAAAACGCAGGCAAAAGCTATTGAGGCTCTTGCGCGGATGATGCTGTCTACCATAAGGTCGGGCCATAAGATCCTGATCTTCGGTAACGGCGGAAGCGCGGCTGACAGCATGCACCTTGCCGCTGAACTCGTAGGCAGGTTTCGCAAGGAAAGAAGGCCTATCCCCGCCATAGCGCTTACCGAAAACGCGCCGCTACTTACCGCTTTAGGCAATGATTACAGCTTTGACTATATATTCGAAAGACAGGTAGAAGGACTTGGTAAAAAAGGCGACATGGCGCTCGGCATATCCACAAGCGGTAAGTCTAAAAACGTGGCGCGCGGCATATTAAAAGCCTCAAAAATGAGATTAAAAACAGCGGTTTTAACGGGAGGACTAAAGGGCCCACTTTCACGAATAGCGGATATATCGATAAGTGTCCCTTCAGTTAATACACCCAGAATACAGGAGTCTCACATCGCGATAATACACATCGTTTGCGAGATCGTCGAAAATGCTTTGCGCTAAAATAAAAACCCTGCCACGGATAAACAAGACTCTAAAAAAATATAGAGCCTTAAATAAAAAAATAGTCTTCACCAACGGGTGTTTTGATATTCTGCACGCGGGACACGTGGATTACCTGGAAAAAGCCCGCGCTTTAGGCGACATCCTGGTCATAGGCCTGAACAGTGACGCGTCCGTAAGAAAGCTAAAGGGTGAATCAAGGCCGGTTGTTTCGCAGAAAAACAGGGCGCGCGTCCTCTCAGCGCTGGCATCGGTCGACTTTGTAGTCATATTTAACGCGCTGACGCCGCTCAAATTGATAAAAGCCATAAAACCCGATATCCTCGTAAAGGGAGGAGACTGGAAACCAAAAAATATAGTCGGTGGAGATTTTGTAAGATCCAGCGGAGGAACAGTCCGCAGCCTGTCATACCTAAAAGGCTTCTCCACAAGAAACATGATAAAAAAAATAAAAAAGTCATAACGTAACAGTTCTCGACTCGGCTTTTAGCCTCGCTCGAACGATATTAGATATTCTTCGAGCGAAGCGCTGAAAGCGCATAGTCGAGAAGCAAGAAAACAAATGATGCATAATATGAGCAAAGAAATCTTTAAAATAATGGACGCTAATTTAAACAGGACCAGGGAGGGGCTAAGGGTCTGCGAAGATATCGCCAGATTTGCCCTGATGGATAAAAGCCTATCCCGTTCATTAAAGACAGTGAGGCACTCCGCGACAAAAACACTTTTGCGCTCAAAAAATCTTTCGTTAAGGAAACTGGTAGGGCTAAGAGATACTGAGACAGACGTCCTAAAATTCATTGACGCCAAAATAAAGAAAAAAACCAGCATCGCCGACATCTTCATGTCTAACATCCAGCGCGCCAAGGAATCATTGCGTGTCCTGGAAGAGTGCGGCAAGGTCACGGAAAAAACAATAAGCCACAAATACAGGAAATTAAGGTTCGACGTATACGACATCGAAAAAAAGGCCGCCGGCCTTCTCCTTAAACACATATGACACAGATAGAACTGGCAAGGTCTGATAAATTATCCCCTGAAATGCGCTGGGCAGCCAGGGATGAAAGGCTCTCTCCTGATGTACTCAAGGAACGGGTAGGGCGGGGCTCTATCGTCTTGATCAAGAATAAAAAAAGAAAAATAAAGCCTTGTGTTGTAGGCGAGGGGACGCGCACCAAGGTAAACGCCAATCTCGGGACCTCCAGGGATAAATTAAGCCTAAAAAAAGAACTGAAAAAATTACAGATAGCCATCCATTACGGGGCTGATGCCGTAATGGACCTGAGTACCGGCGGAGATATAAAAAAATTACGAAAGGCCATTTTAGAACACTCGAGCGTCGCGCTTGGCACGGTACCTATATATGAAGCCGCGATAAACGCCCAAAATAAAAAAGGCCATTTGTCACGCATGACAGCGGACGACATCCTTGACGTGCTGGAAGGCCAGGCGCGCGACGGCGTTGATTTTTTTACCGTGCATTCAGGCATAACTCAGGCCGTGCTCTCTCGCTTAAAAAAACAAAGAAGGCTCATAAGCGCCGTATCCAGGGGCGGGTCATTTCTCATAGAATGGATGATGCTCAATAAAAAAGAAAATCCCATGTACGAATATTTTGACAATATCATCGAAATAGCCAAAAAATACGACATAACATTAAGCCTCGGCGACGGCATGAGACCCGGAACGATAGCGGATGCCACTGACAGGGCACAGATACAGGAACTGATCACTCTCGGGGAATTGGCTGACAGGGCCAGAAAAAACGATGTCCAGGTGATCATAGAAGGTCCGGGACACGTTCCCATGGACCAGATAGAGGCAAACGTCACCATAGAAAAGAAAATGTGCGGCAACGCGCCTTTTTATGTATTAGGCCCGCTCGTAACCGACATAGCGCCCGGTTATGACCATATAGTCGGGGCCATAGGCGGGGCTATCGCCGCGTCCCACGGCGCTGACTTCTTATGCTACGTTACACCGTCGGAGCATCTCAGGATACCTGATGGCAACGATATAAGGGAAGGCGTAATAGCCTCCAGGATAGCCGCCCACGCGGCTGATATAGTCAAACGCGTGCCGGGCGCCCTTGACTGGGATAAAGAAATGTCAAAACACCGCGCCGCGAGGAATTGGAAAGAACAGATAAAAAAATCTATAGATCCCGCCAAAGCGGCGCTATACAGAAAGTCTTCCATACCAAAAGATAAAGACGTATGCACGATGTGCAGTAATTATTGTTCCATGAGAACAATGGAGAAATATTTTAAATGAGCAAAATAGTCGTCATAGGTTCGGTAGCGCTTGATAAGATCACCACGCCGGTACGCAGTTCAGGCGAGATCCTTGGAGGTTCAGCCACCTATTTTTCCGTAAGCGCGAGTTTTTTTACCAAAGTAAATCTTGTAGCCACGGTTGGTCAGGATTTCCCGGCAAAGCACAAGTCGCTTATCAGTTCATTCGGCGTAGATATCAAAGGCCTTGAGACAAAAAAAGGGAAAACCTTCCGCTGGGAAGGTTCATATGCCGATGACTTGAACTGCGCGAAGACCATTAACACCGAGCTCAATGTCTTCGCTGATTTTAAGCCCGAGATACCGGAAGCCTACAAAGGCTCTAAATTTGTTTTCCTCGCCAATATAGACCCTGACCTCCAGCTTTTTATCCTTAAAAATTTCAGCGCTCAGGCGACCATAGGCTGCGACTCCATGAATTACTGGATACTTAACAAGGGCGCGGCGTTAAAGAAATTAATGAAAAAAGTAACCTTTATGTTCCTGAACGATGCCGAGGCAAAACTATTTTCCGGGGAAGATAATATTATAAAAGCCGGAAAATACCTGCTTTCCCTCGGTCCTAAATACGCTATAATAAAAAGAGGGGAATATGGGGCGATATTGTTCACCAAGGATTCCATTTTTTTCCTGACTCCCGCGTTTCTTCTGGAAACCGTAGTCGACCCTACCGGCGCGGGAGACACCTTTGCCGGGGGCTTCATGGGATACTTGGCGCGAAACAAT
>JAHIUV010000066.1 GCA_018817035.1 Candidatus Omnitrophota bacterium
TAAGATAGTAAAAGAAGTCATGGAGAACATAGGCTTGTTGGACGAGGCAAAGATAAAAAAAGCCCTCGCTGAACAGTCGAAATCCGGCGGACGTTTTTCAAGGATACTCGTTGACCTCGGATATGTATCGAATCAGGAAGTCGGCAAAACCCTTATTCCCCAGATAGGCATGTTACCTTTAGCGATAAAGCTTCAGGATATAGAGGATAATGCCAGGAAAGCCCTGCCGTCTAATATCGCGCTCCTTCATAGGCTCTGTCCCGTAAAATACGAATCCGATACCCTTGTTTTAGCGACAGATGATCCGCTTAACTTCCTTGCCGCCGAAAACCTGGAAAAAATACTCAGCACCCCCTTAAAATTAGAATTGATCTATTCCGCTGGCCTGGACGCCTTACTTAAAAGTATATACGCCGCTGAAAAAAAGTCAGATGTTGACCTGGAAAAAATGTCAAAGGATATAAAGAATATAAAGGGCGGGGAGGACGCGCCTATAATAAAATTGGTAAATGCCGTGATCGCCGAGGCAATGAAACGCCGCGCGAGCGATATTCACGTGGAGCCCCTTGAGAGTAAGTTCCGCATACGCTACAGGATAGACGGCGTCCTGCATGAGGTACCCGGCCCGCCCAAGAGACTGGAAGGTTCAGTGATAAGCAGGATAAAGATAATGTCAGGAATGGACATAGCTGAAAAACGCCTGCCCCAGGACGGCAGGATAAAAATAGATATCGATAAAAAAAATATAGACCTCCGCGTATCCAGCCTTCCCGGAATACACGGCGAGAGCATCGTCATGAGGATCCTTGACAAGACCAGTTTTCTCGTAGGCTTGGAAAATCTAGGCTTTTTGCCTGACCAGAGAAAACCTTTTGAGAAAATAATCAATCTTCCTAACGGCATGGTGCTGGTTACCGGCCCTACGGGAAGCGGCAAGACGACTACGCTGTACGCGACGCTGAGCCATGTAAACCAAAAAGACCGCAAAGTCATTACCATAGAAGACCCCGTGGAATATCAGCTCGACGGTATTAACCAGGTCCAGGTAAAGCCGCAGATAGGGCTTACTTTCGCGGGAGGCCTCAGGTCAATGCTCAGGCAGGCGCCTGATATAATAATGGTAGGCGAAATACGAGACCTGGAAACCGCGGAAATATCTATCCAGTCCGCGCTCACAGGGCATTTGATCTTTAGTACACTGCATACCAATGACGCTTCAAGCGCTGTTACCAGATTAGTCGACATGGGTATCAAAACCTATCTGGTTTCCTCCACTGTCCAGGGTGTACTTGCCCAGAGGCTGGTAAGAACGATATGTCCTGCCTGCAGGGAAGCGTATAAGCCTTCAAAAGAAGAAGCGGAGTTCTTGATGCTTAAGCCTGAGGAAGAAAAGCAAATCGAGCTTTACAGGGGCAAGGGCTGTTCCGCATGCAGCGATACGGGGTTCAAGGGCAGGATGGGCATATTCGAGCTTCTGGTAATCGATGATGAGATACGCGAGTTGATATTAAATAACGCGTCAAGCTCTGAAATAAGCCTAAAGGCAAAATCATCAGGCATGAGGTCACTAAAAGAAGATGGTATTGAAAAAGTAAAAAGAGGTTATACAAGCATAGGAGAAGTATTAAGGGTAACCCAAGACACTTAACTTTACATTGCTTGTTCGAGGCTTAGCCTCGAACAAATGCTACGCAACGGCGGGAAATCATGGCTGCTAATTCGCAATATGCTATATTATTAAATAAACTTGTCGATAGTAATCTTTTGACTCAGCAGATCATAGACGAGGCCTTTGAAGAGGAAAAAAAGACAGGTAAAAATATCCTGAAGGTACTCGTGGACCATGGCTATGTAAAAGAAGAGGATTTATTGGACGCCGTAGCGAATTTCCTGAGCATGGAAGTAGCTGATCTTTCCAAGCTAAGCGTGGAGAGGGACGCTATAAATAAGATATCCGCGTCCACCGCGAAGTTTTATAACATAGTCCCTGTCCGTATCCAGGGCGACGCGGTAGTGGTCGCGGTCGCTGACCCGCTGAACATGAAACTCCTTGATGACTTGCGCTTTGTCACGGGATTTAATATAAAAATAGTAATAGCCAAAAGTGTTGATATTAAAAAAGCGATAGACCGTTATTACGGCGAAGAAGAAGAATCCCTCGGGGACGTGATTGACGAGGCCGAAAAAATATCCGGTAAGGCCATTATTAAAGGACAAGGCGATGTAGATAAATTAAAGGAAATAGCGTCGCAGGCACCTGTTGTAAAATTATTAAACATGGTACTTTTGCGCGCGATAAGGGAAAAAGCATCCGACATACACTTTGAGCCTTTTGAAAAAGATTACAAGATACGATACAGGATAGACGGTATTTGCTATGACGCCGCGCATCCGCCTAAAGACCTTAGCCTGGCGGTAAGCTCCAGGATAAAGGTCATGGCTAATCTTGACGTCGCCGAGAACCGCTTGCCGCAGGACGGCAGGATTATGATAGACATAAGCGGTAACAGCGTTGACCTTCGCGTCTCGACTTTACCGACGCTGTATGGGGAGAGCATAGTAATGAGGGTTTTAGATAAGAACGTGGTAAGCCTTTCCCTTGACCAGTTGGGCATGGACGATGATATTAAATCTAAGTTAAGGGCATTGATAAAAAGGCCGAACGGCATTTTATTGACGACCGGCCCCACGGGAAGCGGTAAGACTACCACTCTTTATTCATGCCTGCGAGAGATAAATAAAGTGGAGTATAAGATAATCACTGTAGAGGACCCCGTCGAATATGACATAGACGGCATAATCCAGGTCGCTATAAACACTAAGATCGACCTCACTTTCGCCAGGACGCTCCGTCATATGCTGCGACAGGATCCCGATGTCCTGATGGTGGGAGAGATCCGTGACTCTGAAACAGCCGAGATAGCGATCCAGTCAGCGCTGACAGGCCATCTTGTCTTCAGCACTTTGCATACCAATGATGCCCCCGGAGCCGTCACGAGGCTTACGGATATGGGCGTGGAACCGTTCCTGATCACTTCTACAGTAAGAGCTGTCATAGCCCAAAGGCTCATAAGAAAGATATGCCAGAAATGTAAAAAAGCATACGAGCCGCAGAAGCACGAATTAGCGGAATTAGGCATTTCCGGGGAAAAAGCAAAAGGCGTAAAATTCTATAAAGGAGAAGGCTGCTCAGAATGCAATAGCTCAGGCTATAAAGGCCGCTGCGGAATATACGAACTGCTTGTATTGGATGATAAAATAAGGGAATTAGTGGTACAGCGTAAAAGCGTAGCCGCCATAAGGAACGCGGCGCGCGCAACAGGCATGAAAACACTGCGCGAGGACGGTACAGAAAAGATATTCTCCGGCATTACCACCGCCGAAGAAGTCCTGCGCGAGACAAAAGAATACTCATAATAGGAGGCAATATGAAAAAAAGAGGTTTTACCCTCATAGAACTTTTGGTCGTCATAGCCATTATTACTATTTTGGGCGGTATGGTTATGGGCGGTGCCCAGCAGGCGCGTAAGAGAGGGGCTATTACCAAGGTAAAAGCGCAGATCGCCACTATCGAAACTGCCATAAGCATGTACGAGACAGATATCGGCGAT
Organism: Candidatus Omnitrophota bacterium; assembly: GCA_018817035.1. GTDB lineage: Bacteria > Omnitrophota > Gorgyraeia > Gorgyraeales > Gorgyraeaceae > JAHIUV01. The sequence goes on from JAHIUV010000066.1 coordinate 3,612, forward strand.
TATCCGGGCACTGATAATAAGTCACTTGTCCTGGCGCTAAAAGAAGATATCGGCGACCCTGACTGGAGTGGCCCATACATGAAGATAAAAGAGAACGAACTTGATGATAACGGCGAATACATGGATGCCTGGGGCAGCCCTTTTGTATATGTAAATCCGGGTACCCATAACGACTATTCCTATGACCTTTATTCCCTTGGACCTGACGGGCAGGGAGACGGAAGCGGAAAAGATGATATTACGAACTGGTAAGCGTTCAGCTTTTACCTTGGTTGAAATGCTCGTGGTGCTCGCAATCATGGCGATGCTTATGGGCGTTTCACTTCCTTTTACGTCCGGATTTGGTAAAGGGCTTAAGATAAAAACCACTGCCAGGGCAATACTGGGTACCTTGCGCCTCGCGCGAAGTAACGCCATTACACACAGGGGGGAATACTCGGTTATATTTGACGCCTCCTCCGGAGAATATTGGATCGAGGATCCCGAAGGCGGGATACTTGAGAAAAAATACAGGATCACGAGCGCCATAAAATTCAAGATTCCCGACGACGAAAATGCGGACCCTATTACTTTCGAGGGAGATAAGGTAGTTTTTTATCCGACCGGCGGCGCCAAAGGTAGTACCGGCTCTATTACTATCTCGGATAAGAGAGGGCAGTCAAGGGTAATTTCGATTATCACCGGCACAGGCAAGATAACGATAGAGTAACGTTAAATGAAACAGAAAATTACGCGCAGGCAAAAAGACATATCCAGATTATTGCGTGATAAAAAAGCCGCGCGCGGAGATGTGTTAAAAAATAAAAATAGCAATGATAAGCGTAATAATCCCTACCTTTAACCGCGAGAGCCTCCTTAAGAAAACCATAGATTCAATACTATCCCAAACATATCAGGGTTTTGAATTAATTATAGTTGACGACGGCTCGACCGACGATACCCCGCGCCTGATCTCAGGAATAGGCCGTAAAATCATCTATATAAAACAGGAAAATAAAGGCCCTGCGTCAGCCAGGAACCTCGGCATTAAAAACTCTTCAAAACCTTTCATAGCGTTCCTGGATTCTGATGATAGTTGGGAAAAGGATAAACTGGAAATACAGTTAAAGGCAATGCGAGAAAACCCTGATTTTCAGATCTCCCATACCAATGAAACCTGGCATAAAAATGGACGCTTACTTAACCAGAAGAAAAAACATAAAAAATGCGGCGGCTATATCTTTGACAAATGCCTTTCCCTGTGCGCGGTAAGCATGTCGACAGTGATGATAAAAAAAGAGATATTTGATACAGTGGGTATGTTTGATGAAAGCTTGTCATGTTGCGAAGACTATGATTTCTGGTTGCGCGCCAGCGTAAAGCACAAATTCCTCCTAATAGAAAAACCCCTGACCCTAAAAGACGGAGGCAGGCCTGACCAGGTATCCTCTATCCATCGGACCGGCATCGATAAATTTAGGATAAAATCAATCCTAAAACTCTTGGAAATAGCCACCCTCACTCCTAAACAACAAGAATCAGCCAAAAAAGAACTACAAAAAAAGTGCCAGATTTACGGCAAAGGCTGCCTAAAACACGGCCGCGCAGAAGAGGGCAGGCACTACCTAACCATGTCCAAACCCGCATTGGGATATGACCTGTTATAAAAAATGTAATCGATGAGTTATTGAGAGAGCGCGTCAAAATTGTTCGAGCGAGCCGACAAATATTCTTCTCGACTAGGCTCGAAGGATATTTGTCGGCGAGTCGAGAACCGTAAAGAGAGATCTTACGTTACCTCCCCCATAGATCACCTGTTACTAAAAATGTAATGGGTGAGTTAACAGAGGCGCGGTAGCGACATGTCATTGCGAGAAGGAGCAAAGCGACGACGAAGCAATCTCTTTTTTGAGATCTAAAAATATTATTTTCTCTTGACATAAAACATCTCGTAAAGCATACTATTAGATATATTTATTAAGTTTTTACAAAGAATTCTATTCAAAAACCTATGAACGCACCTAAGATAATAAAGTTTACGGCGCTATGCATGATTTTATTGCTATTAACTGGCGCTCAGGGGTATTCAAGTGAATATTCTTCGGAAATATCAGACATGCCCCGGAATCTGAGGATTCCCGTTAATTCTTCTTCTGATGAATTCGAGAACAGATTTTCACTGGTATCTAATCAGAATATAACCACAAAAACACGCAGGGAATTCCTGGAAGAAATCACTGCCGCGGCTATTTTTCTTCCTTTATCCCCTCAGTTAATAATGCCCGGAATATCACCTGCCCAGCAAACAAAACCAAGCATAGTGCCGCTTATAAGCAAATGGCTTGCGCAAAACGTAGCGCCTAACACAAAAGTCCCTTTAAGTTTTAAAGTCCCTGATTATTTAGCCGCTGAAACCTGGAAACAGACCCTGAGTGAACCCGAAGGAGGAGTCCACGAGAGGATGGTCTTGTCAGAAGGCCTTGTTATTTATGACGGTGGTGCGGCGCAGATATTCCAGGCTTTGACAGGTGATATCCAGCCCGCTAAAGTCTTGGCTCGCGTCCTGTGGGAAGCGCGCCTGGGCCAGCTTGCCAGCTTGGATGCCACGGGAGGAAGTTTTGTTTATTCGGACCAGGATAATATCTCTTATAAGGAAGGGGAAAGAGGCTTTAGATTTAAAATAATAAATTCATACGGACATTGGCAATTAAAAGATATTTATACCGGAAAAATAACTACATGGAGCCAGTGGCAGCCTGTAGCCGGAGAAAATGCCTGGGCAGGGGTTTTAGGGCCCCTCGAAATTTACCTAAAAGAACACGGTAATGTTTATAAACCTGCTGTATTGGAAATGCGGCTCGCCGAAGAGGTTGCCAGGGCAGCTATAACATTACAGGCAGATAACGGCGGCATACGAATGGCGCCGAAAGGCACATGGTCGCCTCAGGAGCCGGGCACTAATCCCATGGGATACGAATGGCTGTTCAATGAGATCTCTACGGAGAATAATCTATCCTGGCATGCCGCGTTCAATAAACTCTATCAGCTCACCGGAAAAAGTGTATATAAAAATGCCCTGAACGGCGTGGAAAATTACCTGAAGAAAAGTTTTGACGCGCAGAAAGGCGTATTTAACCAGGGTATGCACTATGATAAAGCAAGAAAAACATGGGCCTCTAACTCCACATTCGCGACAGATTGCCAGACATGGGCAATAGATGTGCTGGGAGCCGAAACAATAGACAAATGGTTTGGCGCTAACTCAGCTTACAGGTTATGGGCAAAAACTAAAGGATTAGCCGGTATTTATAGTGGAAATAATTTAACAGCCCTTGATTTTACATCAAGAAAACAAGTGAAGAGCATTGAATGGACAGCCGGCGGTATTATGGCGGCGGCAATATTGTCAGACTATTACGAAAAAAGCAACGCGAAGATATCTATAGAGTGCGGGAATGACGCGATATCCATGTATACCCATATGCAGAGCCTGGCAGTTAAATCAGGAGACACCCTGGCATGGCCTTATTCTGACAAAAGGGCTCCTACGGGCCACGGCTGGACAGCGGCAGGCAAGATTTTAAGCACTGCTTCAACGTCGTGGATGGGGTTTATAGAAATAGCAGCCAATCCTTTTGTCCTGGGAGGCAGGCAGATCCCTGGGCTGGTAAAAGTGGTAAAAGCATCCGGCAGGAATATTTCAAACAAAAGCACCCAGATTTTACCCCAGCAGGAAATAAAAGAAAACAAAGTCAATTCTACAGGAAAAGACATCTGGCAGTTAGGTACCCCGGGGCAATATTCAGATTATACATGGAAATCTAAAGCTGTTTGGAGTGATTTTAATCCACCGGTACAATTAATAGGCGGACAACCGCTTTTAATAGAGTATGAGATACGAGGTTCTGATGTTATGGGTATTCAGTTAATACCTGTGGGCCAGTCTGAATCATCAATAGGCGACATGATCGTAGTTAGGGGCGTTGGAAATAAAAAATCCATTACTATTACAGTCCCATCTACGCGAAGAGTACACAGGATCGCTTTTCAGATCGGGGAAAACGCATGGGGCAGATTAGGGGGCTCTATGAATGCAGTGCTTATCATAGATTCCATAAAGCCTATCGCGCCTGGAAGCGGAACAAGCATGGCATTACCCGCGGATGACTTTAAAAATAATAAAATAGAACGAAGTTCTTTCTTGTCAAACATGTTTAAAGCCGCACTTTACCTGGGAATCTCTATTTAACACTCTTGCCCGAACTCGTATTGGGTAAGGGTGTTGTTGTTTCTAGTCATAATTTCCTGCCCGTCAGGTTGTTGATTGATATTCCAATCCACTAGTATACCAAAATCCAAGAAGCATTTTATTTTAATGGAACCTCGGCGAGATCATCTGGGATCCTGACTAGGCCTCAATCGACGTGCGCTCCAAGCTAATGGTACAGACTTGCTCGGGTGTCCATGGGTTGAGCATGTGATTCCTGCTGAGGTTTGTGCCTAATCCCTTAAAGAGGGATATAGGATGTTTCTTCCCATTCCCGTTACGAAAACGAGTTTAATCTTGACTTTTTAAAATAATCTTATATAATCTTATATAGTTAAAATATAACATTCGAGGGATGCTATGAAGGATATGTTTGTTCAGAGATTTCAAAATCTGCCCGGCGAAATCATGTTAAAAATCGCCAAGATTGATGAATTAAAAGGACAATGGATTGCAGGAGCTAAGCTGAACCCGCAGGCTTTAGGAAGACTTAAGAAGTCAGTGCTTGTTGCTTCAACAGGAGCTTCAACCCGCATTGAAGGCGCCCGGCTTCCCGATGAAGACATAGAGAAGTTAATGCGCGGGATTTCTATGCAGAAATTTACAGATCGCGATAAACAAGAAGTTAAGGGATATTATGAGTTGCTGCAGAATATCTTTGCGTCATGGAAAAGCATTAATTTTTCAGAAAGCGCCATTAAACATTTTCACAAAGAACTATTGAAATACGTTGAAAAAGACAGGCTTCACAGAGGCGAATACAAGAAAACAGAGAATAAAGTTCATATGATTGACGGGGAGGGTAAATCAATAGGCATTCTTTTTGATACCACTCCGGCATATCTCACGCCTAAAGAGATGCAGGAGACAGTGGAACAGGCTCAGGAAGCATTAAAAAATATAAAATATCACCCATTACTTATCATAGGAAATTTTCTTGTAGAATTTTTAAAAATTCATCCTTTTCAAGATGGTAATGGCAGGCTTTCCAGGATACTTACTAATATTTTGCTATTGAAAGTTGGTTATTTATATATGCCTTATGTTTCGCATGAGAAGTTAATAGAGGATGACAAGCCTGATTATTATATGGCATTGAGAAGAAGCCAGAAGACTTTAGGGGCTAAAAGCACGGATATCTCTCCATGGCTTGATTTTTTCTTATCAGTGATACTTAAGCAGTCTCAAATAGCTATAGGTCTTTTATCCAAGGAAAATATCGAAAAACTTTTATCTCTAAAACAACTTGCTGTCTGGCAGTATCTGCAATCTGTCAAAGAAGCTGCCCCTGGCGAGATCGCGAAATCCGCAAAAATAGCCCGCCCAACAGTAAATCAAGTATTAAATAAGCTTTTACAATTTAAGAAAATAGAACGTATCGGGCTAGGCAGAAGTACCAGGTATAGGGTATTATCCTGATAGGGCATATTCTTTGCAACACCTTCCAAAATATTGACAAATATGACATTTTGTACCGTTTTGGAAATTACCTACCAATCTGTCCCAGAATTGTGCTTCAAAGTGTCCCCTGGCCCCACAAGAGGGTGATTTGCTCAGGGGATTAGTGATTCACTTTATTTCCCCGGTCATAATTTCCTGCCCATCAGGCTATTGATTGATATTCCAATCCACTAGTATACCAAAATCCAAAAAGCATTTTATTTTAATGGAACCTCGGCGAGATCATCTGGGATCCTGACTAGGCCTCAATCGACGTGCGCTCCAAGCTAATGGTACAGCCTATACCCTCGTGTGTCCTTGGATTGAGTTTGTGATTCCCGATGGAGTTTTTGTCTAACCTCTTAAAGAGGGGGATCAGGATGTCCTCCTTCCCATTCCCGCGATAAAAAGCATCAAATTCTTGACTTTTGGTGTAAATTTGTTATAATACGCTTAAATGCGAAGATAGCTGAAGGCCATGGGAAAAGCGGTCTTTTTTTGTCTTGTAATATAAAGAGCTTTTAAAAGAGACTAAATATATGAGAAAGATTAATAAAATAATTAATATAGCCGTAGTCATATTTTTAATTTTTTGCACTATTTTACATGCTGATAACATAAAAGAAGAAAGTTGTTTACGTCCCTCAATAGGGAAACAAAAAACTTATGCCGACATAACAGAAAGAATGAAATTAAATTCAGATATAATTTTTTCTAATATATTTGCAGAACAAGAGTTTCTAGGGGACTTAAATTCAGAAGCTTTTAGTATTTTGAGAACTATTTACGGAAAGAGGAGGGGCGATTTACCAGAAGAGATGTTTCTTGAGCATCGAGACTATCTCCTTTCTACCTTTGGGGAAATTAAGCCATTTCCAGATTTATACGATGTAAACTGTTATAAAATTTTATTTTTAAAAATACAAGCACTTGAAGCTTATTTTGATAAAATTGTTATACATTTGAATAAATTAGAGCCTTACGATGAGCTTAATGCCAAATACAATGTTACTCAAAAACGTTCCGGAGATTTTAAAGATGGATATAATAACAATAGAGTTTCTTGGAAGCTAAGCGAATCAATCAATAATTTAAAAGAGAAAAAGTATAAATTTTTAGAGATTCCATTTATTTTTCTTAATTCATGGGATTATGCATTTGGATTCAATACAGAAGGCTATAATGATGAAGATATAAATTTGATGTTTGATGCTCCAACTATTGCTTTATGCAAAGAATTAAAGGGTTATTTGTTATATCTTGACGAAGTCAATAAAGGCAAAGGAATTAACACTAATATATTTTTAGAATGTATAACGTATTTAGCGCTCCGAGATAGCTTTACACATGAAGAAGCAAGTATTCTCATACAGGCCCTGTTTCCTGAAAATTATACAAAAAGCGTTGATTCAGATAAAGCTTCAGGATTGTTATATAAAGCTTTGAAGGATTTAAGAACGGTTGAGATAGCCATAGGATATTTGACGAGGCCGAGGCGTTCTAGCTGGCCACATGATAGACATTACGCTTTTCAAGAAATTGGCAGCGCTGTTATGAGTAGGGAGGTATTAAAGTACGCCCCTTTTTATAAAAGACTGCTCAGAGCAATGTTGTTATTTTCATTTACTCCTGACCATTCTGATTTGGCAGTGTATGATGGTTATATTGGAGGATTTTTGTATAGTTTAAATGCTACGGATGATTTGGCATTAGCTACTTTGTGGGCTTTAGATAATCCGAATAACTTTGATAAATCTAAATCAGTGCAACCATATACAAATTTAGAATTAGAAGGAAAGCATTATTACGTAGCTTCATTAATAGCAAGAAGAAATCAAAACATTGTAGAGGATAAAGAAAAACATTTTACCCATTCTGAAAAAATAGAAATTTTATTGACTAGCCTTAGATACTGCAGGGAGTCCAATTGGGATTTTTATTCTAGCGAAGAATTTGAATTTATCCCTATAAAATTGTTACCTTATTTACCTGATTTAACAGATGAAGATATGAAACTTATATTGAACGAATTGGCTGACATAGTTGATGAGACAATAAAAAAGTCATTGTATAAGCACACAGCGGAATTCCGAAGGCTTTCTATAATATTGAAAGCTATTGAGAATTTTATTGAAATTAGACCTGAAATTTCGTTACCTGCAAAATTAGTTAATTCAATTAATTTAATTTCTAGGGATAAAATTCTCCAAGATAATGAGTTAACGGAAATTATACAGGTTGATTCTAATGATGAGATGCAAAAGAACACAGGAGAAGATATTTTGTCGAAGGTCAAAAAACACCGCAATTTTTTGATACAATTATAAAAAGATAATTGTCTATGAATTCTATTATAAGCTAGTATACCGTTTGCAAATCTGATCTTATAAGTGTCCCCATCTCCAAGATTGAATATGCCCCATTAGGGAAAATAGAGACAGCGTCCGTTTTCCCCAGTCATAATTTCCTGCCCCACAGTCTATTCCCAGATATACCAGTCTATTTTGAAGGTGCAGACTTGTCTATGTATCTATGTGTTGAGTTTGTGATTCCTGCACCAAATGTCGCTCAATTCTAATAAGACCTTGAAATAGACAATTTATATGATATAATAGCGCCTATATGAAGAGCGAGACAAAGAATTGGTTAGACATGGTTGATTATGATTTGATAACGGCCAAGCAAATGCTTGAGACGAGCCGTTATTTTTATGTGTCATATGGCAATCGAAAAGGCTCTTAAGGCTATAGTTTGTGAAGAGACCGATAAAGTTCCTCCCAAAACCCATGATTTAATATATTTAACGGGTCTCGGAAAGGTAAAATTGACCCCGGATACATTAGACTTCATAGGGATGATAAACAACGCCGGCATAGTAACTAGATATCCCGAAGATTTATCAAAGCTCGTTTCCAGTTATCCCGTAGATGTAGCCAAAGAATATTTACAAAAAACTCAAGAGGTAATAAAATGCATAAAACAGAACCCCGTATTGAAGGGATAATAAAAGAGTATACGCAAGGTTTAAAAAAATTAGGCATTAATGTCGAGCGTGTAATTCTCTACGGCTCTTTTGCAGAAGGGAAGCACCGAATAGACAGCGATATTGATATAATCGTAGTATCTAAAGATTTTCAATCCATGAATTTAAGAGAGCGGTTGGAGGTTTTGGGGGTTGCTGCAGTAAGAATAATGAAACCTATTGAAGCAAAAGGCTATACTCCGGAAGAAATAAAAGAGGCATCCCAAGCTAGTTTTTTGAAAGAGATTTTAGAAGTAGGAGTCAGCGTTTAAGGATTCTCTTGAAATTTATCCCATATGACAATTTGACAATTTGTACCGTTTTGGAAAGTACCTACCAATCTGTCCCAGAATTGTGCTTCAAAGTGTCCCCTGGCCTTACAAGAGGGTGAGTTGCTCAGGGGATTAGTGATTCACTTTATTTCCCAGGTCATAATTTCCTGCCCGTCAGGCTATTGATTGATATTCCACTCCACCAGTATACTAAAATCCAAGAAGCATTTTATTTTAATGGAACCTCGGCGATCCTGACTAGGCCTCAATCGACGTGCGCTCCAAGCTAATGGTATAGGCTTGCTCGGGTATCCATGGATTGAGTTTGTAATTCCTGCAGGAGTGCTTTCTAAACCAGTTGGATTATAGGAAAACAGCAGAAACAACCAGTAGAAAGATATCAGAATTGGCAGGGTAGGACGGTTGACAGTTACCTAAAATGGGGTTAATTCCTTTTGACTTCTCGTTAAAGTTTGATATAATAATCATAAATTGGACAAAGGCAAGATCATGGGGAAATGGTCTTTTTTTGTCCTGTAATATTAGCAGGTTTTAAAAGGGATTTTTAACATATTATGCGAAAGTTAGAAAAATTGTTTTTCCTCCTGATATCTTTTGTGATCATGATAGATAATATACCCATCATACCTGTCTGTGCTTCAGAAACCCTTAGAGTCCCGCTTTATTTTGAAAAGAAGGAAATTGCGGTCGAAGATATCAGGAAGATTTCAAAGTCTATATTAGACGAGTTTTTTAGTGGTAAGGTTGTATCTTCACCGATTGCCAAGGCGTTCTTGCAAGAGTTAGACCCGAAGTCCTATAGCGCAGTAATAGTCAGTATGACGGAAAAATATTTTAAAAGAGAGACATTTTTCGATACAAATAAAAATGGAATTACTGAGATAGAAAAGAGGTTAGAAGGTTACGTTAAAAGAAGACGCTCTTTGGAATCTGAAGATCTTCAAAAATTCATGGAATTATTTTTAAGCCATATAAAAAAGATAGTCAGCGAGATTGAACGGGAGCCTCCTGTTCTCACTGACAATAAAAACCGCGCTATAAGCATTGATATACTATTAAATGATGCAGAGGATTTCGTTGAAGGACAAATCAAAGATATCGAAGTAAAAACCAGGATAGCGGAATTATCAGGCAAGATTTATGCCCATGTTGCTATTGTCGACAATAAGGAGATGGACGAGCTTTTGAGTAAAATAACAAAAAAATATCTGCAACTGTTCGACCGTTTTAAGGAAGAAGCAGATCCTCGCGAATCGCCTTTCTCATCAAGTATAATTTACACAGACTATCATCACCCTGTCAGCGGGTGGATGTTAGAATCTTCCATGATGGTGGATGGCGAGTATAATTTTAGATTAGCGAAACAGACATCCCTGCGGACATCTGAATTGATTTCGCTTTTGGTGTTTGTCGACAAAGGAAAAATCACGTATTTTGCCCCCGGAAATGATATAGAAAAACGGGAAGAATATAGAGAGGGTATACTTATGTCTACTCAGCCTATTCCTGGACGCTTGAAGGTAGTTGTTATTGATCCTTTATCCGAGGAGTTCCAGCGAGACGTTGAAGAAAAGCTGTATAGATACGCAGAAAGAGAATACGAAGTGCTAAGTAGGATAGAAGAAATAAATCGAATGGGTCGTCTATTAAGAGAGATATTAAATAATAAAAAACATCCTAAAAGAAGCGCCTTTCCCTCAGATGAAGATATAAAGAAAAGCATAAAAAAAATCGAAGAAGAAAAGGCCGGCCTAAATAAAGAATTGGAAATAGGAAGCATTACTGTAGATAAATTAGAGCTCATGATAAGGGAGCGGGTTGTTGCCATAGAGAACCTTCCATCAGGAGCTTTTGCTAATGCTGGCGCAATGTCATTCCGGGATTTAGGCTTATCTTCTCCCTTGGACTTATTGCATGGTATTGATAAGATGTACCCAATTATAGAGCAACTTTTATTAAAAGGAAAATTTCCTGACAAAATACCAGTAAATAATTTTTTATTCCTACCGCGCGACACGCAAACTTACCTCTAATAAAAAGTAGAAAAGTATCCCCTTTTCCCCGGTCATAATTTCCTGCCCGTCAGGCTATTGATTGATCTCCTGCCTTAATAGTATAATTAATCCATGAAATATTTTATTTTTCCCGTGATATTGGCTGTTTTTGCTTTTGCCCCTATAGCGATAGCCGACGAAACATGGGAGCGCGTCACAGGCATCACCGAGCCCAATATCAGGGAAATAGCCATCAGCGGCATGGCTTTATACAGCGCGTCTGCCAGGAACCTGTATCGCAGTGAAGACGACGGCAATACCTGGCACGGCGTATTTTCCGCGAGAGGCGAGGACAATGCCATAAACTTTATAGCCGCTTTAAGGAACTGCGTTTTTGTCTGCACTAACAGGGGATTATTTAAAAGCATTGACGGCAAAGCAGGATGGAAGAATATATTTAAAGGAATAGGCGCCGAAGAAAAATCAGTATTCCACATAGCTCTTTCCGGGGACAAAAATCTCTATCTCGGCACAAAAAAAGGATTATTTACCAGCTCAGATAATGGCGCTACATGGAAAAAAGGCACAGGCCTTGCCGCGGATCTTAGCGTATCATGGGTATCTTTTTATGAAGACAGCGTACTTTTAGCCACAGAAAAAGGCATATATAAAAATTCAGGCACTGATTGGAAAAGAACATTCATCGCGTCTTCCGAGGAAACCGAATACGACATTGACTCGCAGGACGAATCCCTAAGCGCCATGAATCCGGTCAATAGCATAGCAACAGCCCAGGACAAGATCTACCTTGCCACGAACTCCGGCATATTTATAAGCGATAACAAAGGCGAATCATGGCAGAGCTTCGAGTCCACAGGCCTCGGTTCGCAAAAGATCAACCGATTACTGGTTCTCGACTCGCAAACGCAATATCCTTCGAGCGCAGTCGAGAAGAATATATTATTTGCCGCTACTGATAATGGCGTATTTATATTCAGTGATGACGATAAAACATGGCAAGCAGTATATAAAGGGATAGACGCAGATAAAATAAACTCTATACGCGCGGACAATAAAGGCAGGTTATGGGCTGCTACTAATAAAGGGTTATATAGATCGAAAGGGGTTCTTGGCGTTAATATTCTTCGAGCGAGTGAAACGAGTCGAGAAGAAAATATCCTGAAAGAAATCAACCACGAACCTACCATAAGGCAAGTCCAGAATGCGGCAATCGAATACGCTGAAGTAAACCCCAACAAAATAAAAAACTGGAGAAGACGCGCAAACCTAAAAGCTTTTTTTCCGGAGGTATCAATAGATTATGACAAAACTATCAATTATGACAGCGGAGCTGATACATATTACATAGGTCCGCACGACTGGGGCGCCACCGTAAAATGGGATCTCGGCGAGCTTATATGGAATCCCGACCAGACATCAATAGACGTCAGATCAAAATTAATGGTGCAACTGCGCGACGATATACTTGACGAGGTGACAAGGGCGTATTTTGAGCGGAGAAGGTTACAGATGGAACTGCATTTCAACCCTCCGGAAAACCCAAAATCAAAGATGGAAAAAGAACTGCGCCTACAGGAATTAACAGCCGACCTGGATGGCCTCACAGGAGGTTGCTTTTCCAGCCAACTTAAATAACCATGCGGTTTTAGTAATCAGTGAGTTGACAGAGGAAGGTAGGTCAATATTGTTCGAGTCCCTCGACTACGCTCGGGATAAACTTAAAGAGTCGAGAACTCTCTGAACATGCTTCTCGACTACGTCCCGATACTTCGGGACTCCGCTCGAAGAATATTTACACACGGGAAAAGCTTTACAGTATCCCTGATAACTCACCGGTTACCGGTTTTGCTAATTTTCCCTTGACGCAATAAGCGCAATATGATACACTTGTGAAAAATGGAGACACTGATGCGAAGGCTTTTTTCGCAATGTATTATAATAGGTTCTATTGTTCTATTAGCCACCCTTACCATAAATACCCATTATTCATACGCTAAGACGTTACAAGAGGACGCTGAGTCTTATCGCGTTAAAGGGTATGAGGCCCAGGATGCAGGAGATATAGATTCTGCTATTTCGTGGTACCAAAAATCCGCCAGCCTCGATCCCCGATACGCCGCGCCTCATAATGACATGGGTATTTTATTCGAGGCAAAAGGCTGGCTGGACAGGGCTGAGGGTGAATATCTTAAGGCGCTGGCGCTGGAGCCTGATTATGAAAAAGCGCACGCGAATCTCGCTCTTTTATATGAAAGAAAAGGTGAATTGGAGAAGGCCGCGTTCCATTGGATGAGGAGATATAAACTCGGCAAACCTAATGACCCGTGGACATACGAGGCCAGACGGAGACTTGAAAAGCTTGGGTTGTTGGATAAAGAAACGAAGCAAAGACCCAGGGCTATAAAACCAGCTCCTGAAAAACGCGCCGCCTCAAAAGAGGAAAAGCCGGAAGGTTGGTTAAGATTGGACAGTAAAAAAGACACCGACAGCGCGGAACAAAAGACGAGCGGATATAAACAAAAAAAATACCCCAGCGTAAAAAAAAAGAGTAAACCCATAAAAGAAAAGAAAGCAGCGCCAAGGAAATCCGGTACTACCCGGACAAAATTTGGCACCCAGAGTTCGGCGAATGTGGACAGGCCCGCCGCGATGGATAAAGAACTTAAAGAATCCTTGAGGATGGCCGAGGAAAGACTTAAAAAAGAAAAAAGAGGTGACGCTTCTCAGGCGGTAACAAAATCTGATATAAGAGAAAAGACCCGTACGAGAGTCATGTCTTCCGCGGGAGCAAAAGCCCAGCACGCGAAAGCTCAGGAACATTTTAAAAAAGGCGAATATTCAAACGCCTTAGACGTAATAAGGGACGCTAAGAGAGATTATCCGGGAGATCTGGATTTGCTGGAGTTAGAGCAGACGGTAAAAAACAAGATGAAGGAGGAAAGGATAAAGGACCATTACAACGAAGGTATCTTAGATTACCAGAAAGAAGATTATCCAGGGGCAAGAAAAGAATTCGAGGCGATACTTAATATTGTACCTGAATGATTCTGCTGATCGGCCTAATGTGTCACATGAACCCTTCCATTTTTAAATAGTAATCCATGAAAAAAAAGAGACTTTTTTTGATAGACGGAAATGCTTTTTGTTATAGGGCTTATTACGCCATAAAAGACCTTAAAAACTCAAAAGGCCTGCCTACTAACGCGATCTACGGCTTTATAATGATACTTAGGAAGCTGATAACGAGCGAACAGCCTGATTACCTGGCAATAGCGTTTGACCTAAAAGGCCCCACGTTCAGGCATGAAAAATTCAAAGAGTATAAAATTCACAGGAAACCCATGCCTGACGATCTTGTTTCACAGTTGCCGCGGATAAAAGAAATAGTAAATGCTTATGGGATACCTATTTTTGAAAAACAGGGCTACGAGGGCGATGATATCCTGGCCACTGTCGCTAAAAAAACAGCCGGAAAAGAAATCGAGGTTTATATAGTCACGGGAGATAAAGACGCCTTGCAGTTGGTCGGTCCTGATATAAAGGTTTACAGTACGCATAAAGAAGGACTCGTGTATGATGATGCCGCTGTCAGGGAAAAGTTTTCAGGCCTTGGCCCGGAGAGCATAGTAGATCTGATGGCGCTTGCCGGGGATGCCAGCGATAACATACCGGGAGTGCGCGGCATAGGCAGTAAAACAGCCATTGAGCTGATAAAAGAGTTTGAGACAGTGGATAACCTATATAAAAACCTGGATAAGATAAAGAGCGAAGCCAGAAGAAAATTATTGCGCGACGGCGAGGAAAGCGCGCGCCTGTCTAAGGAGCTTGCTACCGTGGATGTTTCAGTCCCTATGGATATAGATATTTCAGCCATGGCTACAGGCGAAGAGCCTGATACCGTGAAATTACAGGAAATATTCAAAGAACTTGAGTTCAAGAATCTCGCCAGGGAAATAAGCGCGTCAAATTCCAGGCTCCGTGACGATGCCAGGTACGAGACTATTATTGATAAAAAAGGTTTTGACGCTTTTATGAAGGATCTGGAAAAAGAAAATTCCTTTGTCTTTGATTTTGAGACCACGAGCGAAGATCCCCTTGAGGCAGTGCCGGTAGGCGTCTCTTTCTGCTGGAAAGAAGGGGAGGCCTTTTATATAGCGCTTTCTTCAGAAAAAACTGTCACAGGCGTGGACATGGATTACGCGTTCAAGGCGCTTAAGCCTATCATGGAAAATGAAAAAATAAAAAAAACCGGACAAAATGTAAAATACGAGGCATTGATCCTCGCGCGCCGCGGCATAAGCCTCAGGGGAATAGATTTTGACACGATGATAGCGTCTTACCTTTTAAACCCCTCTAAGATGAACCATAATCTTGACGATTTGGCGTTTGAGCACCTTGACCATAAAATGATACCCATTAAAGATCTTCTTGGATCAGGTAAAAACAGGATAACCATGGACAAGGTACCGGTTGATAAAGTCTCTGAGTATTCCTGCGAGGATAGTGATGTTACGTTCAGGCTTAAGGAAATATTCGAGCCTGAACTCTTCACTAAAGAGCTCGACAGCCTTTTTAGGGACATCGAACTCCCGCTGGTGGACGTGCTTTTAAATATGGAACAAAACGGTATGAAAATAGATACAGGCCTTTTGAAAAAGACCTCAAAGGACATGGATAAGGAACTCTCAGGCATAGTAAAGGATATCTACGAGATAGCCGGCGGTGAATTCAATATAAACTCTCCTAAGCAGTTAAGCGAGATACTTTTTGAGAGATTAGGGCTGCCTGTGGTAAAAAAGACAAAAACAGGTTTTTCTACTGACGTGGGTGTCCTGGAGAGATTATCGGCGGCGCACCCTCTCCCAAAAGAACTCTTGAGATACAGGGAACTGACGAAACTAAAGTCTACTTATGTAGACGCCCTGCCGGACATGGTCAGCCCAAGGACCGGACGGCTCCATACTTCTTTTAACCAGACAGTCACCGCGACGGGCAGGCTTTCCTCCAGTAGCCCAAACCTTCAGAATATCCCGGTCAAAACCAAACAAGGCAGGGAGATAAGAAGGGCTTTTATCGGAGAGAAAGGCACGAGCATTATAGCCGCTGATTATTCCCAGATAGAGCTAAGGATCCTGGCGCATTTGTCAGGAGATGAGGAATTAATAAGCGCCTTCGAAAAAGAAGCCGACGTACACAGGCATACAGCTTCCCTGGTCTTTGACGTCAGTGAAGATGAAGTAACGCCTGATATGCGCGCTAACGCCAAGACAGTGAACTTTGGTATAATATATGGCATGAGCGCGTATGGGCTGTCCAGGGGGCTGGGCATAGATCCGGCAAGCGCCCAGCAGTTTATAGATTCTTATTTCGAGCGTTATCCCAGGGTCAAACTGTATATGAATGACACCATAGAGTCCGCGCGCGAGACAGGATTTGTGACCACGATCTTTAACAGGCGCAGGTATATACCCGAGATCACTACCGGCGCCCTCAGGGAGCAACAGCAGGCAGAGAGAATAGCGATAAATGCTCCTATACAGGGCTCAGCAGCGGATCTTATAAAAATAGCCATGATAGATATTTACAGGGAAATAAATAAAAGGCGGCTTTCATCAATGATGATACTCCAGGTGCACGACGAACTGGTATTTGAAGTGCCGGAGAAAGAAATGGATATAATGAGGGACTTGGTCAAGGAAAAAATGGAAGGAGCGGTAAAATTACGCGTGCCTGTAAAAATAACCATAAAACACGGCAAAAACTGGTTAGACACCACCCCATTTTAAAAAAATAAAGGACACAACCGACTCGAAAAATATTCTTCGAGCGGAGTCCCGAAGTATCGGGACGGAGTCGAGAAGCTAACTTCATAAAACTGCAATGCACTGTGAAGTTAAGGAAAGATTAATATGATAATAGGCATTACCGGAAGTTTCGGGAGCGGCAAGACCACAGTGGCAAAGATGTTTGACAGGCTGGGCGCTTATGTCATTGACGCGGATAAAACCTGTCATTCATTAATGAAACCCGGCGGAAAGGTTTATGTTGAAATAATAAAATGTTTCGGCCGCGTTATTTTAAATAAAGCAGGCCGCATAGACAGGAAAAAGCTGGCGAGTGTTGTTTTTAAAAACAGGGCCAAAGTAGCCTTATTGAATAACATAGTGCATCCTGAGGCCATAAAAGAAATAAAAAAACTGATCCGATCTAACAAGGGCAGAGGAGTTATCGTCGTGGATGCGCCTCTTCTGATAGAGTCAGGCTTTTATAAAAAAATGGATAAGATAGTATTGGTAAAAAGTATTTTGTCAAATCAGGTCTCCAGGGCAGTATTGACAAGAGATGTGAGCGAAAAAGAAATAACCAGGAGAATGCGGATGCAGGCGCCGCTTAAGAAAAAACTGGCGTTGGCTGATTTTATCATAGATAATAACGGTTCAAAGAAAAAAACCTTACTCCAGGTCAAAGAGATCTGGAAACACGCGGGAGCTTAATTATGATAACAAAAGAAAAAATGGATATTGAAAAATTAAAAGCTATGAAAATGCCGGAGTTGAATAAAGTCGCGAAAGATATGAATATCAACGGCATAGCCAGCCTGCGAAAAGAGGAAATAATCTTTAAAGTCCTTCAGGCGCAGACTGAAAAAGACGGGCTTATTTTTGGCGAAGGGGTGCTCGAAAGACTGCCTGATGGGTTCGGATTTTTGCGTTCGCCGAATTATAGCTATTTACCGTGCCCCGACGATATATATGTTTCCCCATCCCAGATCAAGAAGTTTAACATGAGGACAGGCGATACGGTAAGCGGGCAGATACGGCCTCCGAAAGAAGGCGAAAAATATTTCGCGCTTTTAAAAGTAGAGGCTATTAATTTTGGGAGCCCTGAGGCTTCGAAGGATAAGATCATATTCGATCATCTTACGCCTCTTTATCCTGAACAAAGGTTTGTTTTGGAGATAGACCAGAACGAGCTTACGACACGCGTCATGGACCTGTTGACGCCCCTGGGAAGGGGCCAGAGGGCAATGATAGTCGCGCCGCCATACAGCGGCAAAACAATAATAATGCAAAAGGTCGCCAACAGCATAGCGACTAATTCCCCTGATGCTATCATTATAGTCCTTCTCATAGACGAGAGGCCCGAGGAAGTCACTGATATGAAGCGTTCCGTGAAAGGCGAGGTCATCAGTTCCACGTTTGACGAGCCGGCGGAAAGACACGTGCAGGTCGCGGAAATGGTACTCGAAAAAGCAAAAAGGCTGGTCGAACATAAAAAAGACGTAGTCATACTTTTAGACAGCATAACGCGCCTTGCCAGGGCATACAACACCGTAGTCCCTCACTCTGGAAAAATACTTTCCGGAGGCGTGGACTCAAACGCGCTTCATAAACCTAAGAGATTTTTCGGCGCCGCGAGGAACATAGAAGAAGGCGGCAGCCTTACCATTATAGCGACAGCGCTGGTGGATACCGGCAGTCGCATGGACGAGGTTATTTTTGAGGAGTTCAAAGGCACGGGCAACATGGAAT
Source organism: Candidatus Omnitrophota bacterium (assembly GCA_018817035.1). Classification (GTDB taxonomy): domain Bacteria; phylum Omnitrophota; class Gorgyraeia; order Gorgyraeales; family Gorgyraeaceae; genus JAHIUV01. The sequence continues at coordinate 22,160 of JAHIUV010000066.1, forward strand.
TACAGCTGGACAGGAACCTTTTCCAGAGAAGGGTCTATCCGGCTATTGACATAAAGAGATCTAATACCAGAAAAGAAGAACTGTTGATGGAAGAAAAAGAGATCCAGAGGGTCTGGATATTAAGAAAAGTCCTTAACGAGCTGAACGGGGTCGAGGCAATGGAACTATTGCTCGGAAAACTCAAAAGAACAAAGACTAACGAGGAATTTTTAGAAACCATGAACCAGTAAAAGAGGAGGCTGTCATGAAGAAAAAAATCCATCCACAATACAAGGAAGCGACGATAATATGCGCTTGCGGAGAGGTCATCCATACCAGCTCCACAAAGCAGAATATCCGCGTGGAGCTATGCTCCAAATGCCACCCGTTTTTCACCGGGAAGCAGAAATTCATAGATTCCGCGGGACGCGTAGAGAAATTCCTGAAAAAATACAAAAAGAAATAACTATGTTCGAAAAGCTCGAAAACCTGTTAAAGCGGTACGAAGACATCCATCGCCTGATGGCTGACGGTGAGGTGGCCTCTAATAGAGAGCGTTATCAAAAACTCGCGAAAGAGGCTTCGTCTATAGAGGATACCGTAAAAAAGTACAGGGAATACAAAAAAATAATTTCCGAAATAGAAGGCGCCAAAAATCTGCTGGAGAACGAGACGCATTCAGATCTCATAGAGATGGCGGGCGCCGAGGTAAAGGATCTCGATGTTAAAAAAGAAAAACTCAGGCTTGAGCTCGAGGAGATGCTGCTCGAGGATGATCCTGACAGGGACAAGGACGTCATAATGGAAATACGCGCCGGCACAGGCGGAGCAGAGGCGTCTTTGTTCGCCGGGGACCTGTTCAGGATGTATTCTAAATATGCCGCAGGCGTAAACTGGAAAATAGATGTAATAGACAGCCATGTCGCGGAAGCGGGAGGTTTTAAGGAAATAGTATTCTCGGTCAGGGGAAAAGGCGTCTATGGTAAATTAAAATACGAAATAGGCGCGCACAGGGTGCAGAGAGTGCCGGCAACGGAAGCGTCAGGCAGGATACACACTTCCGCCGTTACGGTCGCGGTACTTCCCGAGGCAGAGGACGTGGATATAGATATCAACCAGCAGGACCTTAAGATAGATACTTACAGGTCAGGCGGAGCCGGAGGACAGCACGTTAATGTCACAGATTCGGCAGTCAGGATCACCCATATCCCCACGGGTACCGTGGTCCAGTGCCAGAACGAAAGATCCCAGCTTAAGAATAAGCAATCGGCTATGAAGGTCTTAAAAGCAAGGATCCTTGACAATCTAAAGATGGAACAACATAAAAAAATGGCGGATAAGAGAAAAAGCCAGGTAGGCACAGGAGACCGCAGCGAAAAGATACGCACGTACAATTTTCCCGACAGGCGCATAACAGATCACAGGATAGGTTTTACCATACATAAACTGGACAGGGCAATGGAAGGCGAAATAGGCGAGATATTTGACGCCCTGGCGCAAGCGGAAAGAAAACTAAAACTAAGCAACCAGTAGAGAGTCATTGCGAGGAGTCCCGAAGTTTTGGGACGACGAAGCAATCTCAGGCAATATTCTTCGAGCGACCAAAGGGAGTCGAGAAGATAACTTCACAATCATACATCGTATGTTTGTGAAGTTAAGGCAAAAGGTTTAGACGATAATGGATACCGTAAAGCAAAAAAAAGATATTTTTTATCTGCTCAATAAATATTCCGAGTGTTTTCCTCGCGCGGAGATCGAGGCCTTGTTGTCGCGCATATTCGCCTGTTCAAGGACAGCGCTTTATACCGATGACATTTTAGCGGATGATAAAACTGAGCGCTTGTGCGATTCTATGATGGAGAGGAGAGCATCAGGAGAACCCCTCCAGTACATAACGGGTTCCGCTGAATTCATGGGCTCTGATTTTAATGTGAATAACAGTGTCCTGATACCGCGTCCGGAAACGGAAATACTGGTAAGAGAAGTACTCGCTTCCGCTATGCCCGGATCAAAAATACTGGACATGTGCGCGGGTTCGGGCAATATAGCCGTTAGTTTGGCCAAGGCAATGCCTTCCCTTAACGTGACAGCTGTCGATATTTCGGGCGCGGCGATTGAGACAGCGCGCGCTAACTGTGTTTATCATTGCGGCTCCGAAAAAGTCAGATTTTACAAAAGCGATCTTTTTGACGCTTTACCCTTGGATAAAAAATATAAATTTGATATAATAGTGTGCAATCCGCCTTATGTTAAAAGCGCGGATATGGATTTTTTACAAAAAGAAGTAACGCGTGAGCCCAGGATCGCTCTTGACGGAGGAGCCGACGGCCTGGATTTTTACAGGCGGATAGCTCAGCGCGCGGGAGATTATTTGGCGCCTAAAGGTTCGATAGCGTTAGAAGCCGGGATAGGCCAGGCGGAAAACATAAAAGCTATTTTTGAAGTCAATAATATATTTAATGTCAGCAGGATAATAAAAGATTTTGCCGGCATAGACAGGGTATTGTGGATAGATTTATTATAGAGGGCGGAGTCAGACTGAAAGGCACTGTAGAATTGAGCGGCGCCAAAAATGCCGTGCTCCCTATTCTTGCCGCGACGTTACTGACCAACGGAAAATCAATAATAAGGAACGTTCCTCCCTTGAGTGACGTCTATACGATGCTTCGTATCATGCGCTATCTCGGTGTCAAGGTCACTATGGAGGACGGGGCCGTGACCGTTGATCCCAGGAATTATTCGAATTATAGGGCCCCATATAAGCTCGTTAGCACCATGAGAGCGTCCATCTGCTTGCTGGGCCCGATACTGGCTAAATTAAAACACGCTGAGGTATCCATGCCCGGCGGCTGCGTTATAGGCACGCGGCCTATCGACCTGCACCTAAAGGGCTTGCGCTCTATAGGCGCCGACATAAAGATCGAACACGGATACGTGATCGCCGACGGAAAAAATATGAAAGGCAGCCGCGTGTATCTGGGCGGAAAATTTGGTTCCAGCGTCCTGGCAACGGCTAACATTCTTATGGCAGCCACTCTTACTAAAGGAAAGACGGTCATAGAAAGCGCCGCGTGTGAGCCTGAATTGACTGACATGGCAAACTTCCTCTGTAAAATGGGAGCTAAGATAAAAGGACAGGGCACGCCTATAATAGAGATAGAAGGTGTAAGGTCCCTGAGCGGCGCCCAGCATTCCGTGATCTATGACAGGATAGAGGCAGGGACTTTTATGATAGCCGCGGCCATTACAGGGGGTGACGTAGTGATAAAACACGCTTGTGTAAACCACCTTGGAGCGGTCATAGATAGGCTGGAGAACGCGGGAATAAAAATCTCGAAGACAAAAGAAGGCCTGCGCGTAAGAAAGACAAGGTCACTTAAGCCGGTCGATGTCACCACGCTTCCTTATCCGGGTTTTCCCACTGATATGCAGGCTCAGATGATGGCGCTCATGAGCGTTACCAAGGGCATCAGCATTATCACGGAAAAGGTATATCCTGAGAGATTCATGCACGTAAGTGAACTTTCCAGGATGGGCGCGCAGATCATGCTCGAGACCCCGAACGCGATAATCAAAGGCTCTTCTAAAATAAGCGGCGCGCCTGTAATGGCCTCTGACCTGCGTGCTTCCGCGGCATTGATCCTTGCCGGCCTTGTAGCCAAAGGTAAGACAGAAATATCCAGGATCTATCACATAGACAGGGGGTATCATAACATAGAAGAAAAGTTTGAAAAATTAGGTGCCAGGATAAAACGTGAAAAAGAATACTAACAAGGAGGAGATATGTCTGTAAGAATAAGGTTAAAAAGATTGGGAACAAAGAAAAAACCGCACAACAGGATAATCGTTTGCGACAAGAGGCGCGCAAGGGATGGTAAGGCTATCGAGGAAATAGGCTATTACGATCCCTCAAAGAATCCACCCTTTGTAAAGGTAGAAAAAGAAAGGGCCCTGTATTGGATAAGTAAAGGCGCTGTCCCGACAGAAATAGTAAAGAGCATATTAAAAAAGCAAAACATAATCTAACTTTACATTTTGCGGGATTGCTTTGCTTCTCGACTCACGAAGTTTACCCTGAGCGCAGTCGAAGGGTTCGCTCGAAGAATATTGTCCTTCGACTATGTCCCGATACTTCGGGACAAGCTCAGGACTCAGTTCAAAGAATATTGTTCGAGCGCAGTCGAGAACATTTCTTGTGTCATTGCGAAGCCGAAGCGATCTCAGAAATAGATATTTCTTAATGCCATGGTCATAGACATATTAACCATATTTCCTAAAATGTTCGACGCCGTGCTCGGTGAATCTATCATAAAAAGGGCGCGGGATAAAAAGATCATAGAGATAAACGTGATAGATATCAGGCCTTTTACCGGGAATAAACACGGTAAGGTCGATGATAAGCCCTTCGGCGGAGGGCCCGGCATGATCATGAACGCCGAACCGTTCTTTGAAGCCGTGAATTATGTAAGAAAAAAGACCAAAGACCTGCGGGTAAAGACCAGGGTCGTATTGATGAGCCCCAGGGGCAAGGCCCTTGATCACGAATTAGCGAAAAAAATGTCAGGATATGAACATATATTGCTTCTTTGCGGACATTATGAAGGCATAGATGAGAGGGTAAGGGATCATCTGGTGGACGAGGAGGTATCGATAGGCGATTTTATCCTGACCGGCGGCGAACTGGCCGCGATGGTGGTGATCGATTCCGTCGTCAGGCTTGTGCCGGGCGTATTAGGGAATGATGATTCCAGCGCCGATGAATCTTTTTCAAAAGGGCTCCTGGAATACCCTCAGTATACCAGGCCGGCAAACTATAAAGGCATGAAAGTCCCGGAAATACTGTTATCCGGGGATCATGAAAAAATAAAAAAATGGAGAGAAGGCGAGTCCTTGAAAGAAACCAGTAAGGGCCGTCCTGATCTTATGCGCAAAAAAAGGAGGAAGAAATGAACAGGCTATATGAGTTAGAAAAAAGTTTTATGAAAAAGGACGTTACGCCATTCAGGCCGGGTGACACCATAAAAGTCATGGTCAAGATAAGAGAAGGCGATAAGACCAGGCTCCAGGCGTTCGAGGGCATTTGTATCGCCAAAAAGGGTTCGAGTGTCAGGGAAACTTTTACCGTCAGGCGCGTATCCTACGGCGAGGGAGTGGAGAGGGTTTTTCAGGCGCATTCTCCCTCAGTAGATTCCGTGGAAGTGATAAAGCGCGGTAAGGTAAAAAGAGCTAAACTTTATTATCTTAAGAAAAAGATAGGAAAGAGCACGAAAATTGAGGAAGCAAGGGGAGTTGAAAATAAAAAAGATGCTCCTGTGGGAGAAAAAAGCGTTTCTTAACGGCGCGTCTCTCATTATCGGGCTTGATGAGGCCGGCAGGGGCCCTCTAGCCGGGCCTGTCGTGGCGGGAGCGGTCACTTTGAATAAAGCTCCTTTAGGGAAATTTTCTTTTCCCCGCTACAGGGAGAGGTTGGACGATTCCAAAAAAATATCCCCGCCTCAGAGAGAAAAAGCTTTTAAGGAAATAACAAAAAGGTCTTTTTTTGCCATAGGTTCGAAAGACCACGCGTTTATAGATAAGGAAAATATATACAGGGCCACTGTTTTCGCCATGAAAGACGCGGTCAAAAAACTCGTTAAGCAATATTGTCTTGCTATAAATAAAAAAGAAAAAGAGATCAGGCAAAGTATCCATGTACTAGTCGACGGCAACATGGAAATAGGCCTCCCTTATCATACGGTAAAAATAGTAAAAGGCGACGCTAAAAGCCTTTCGATAGCCGCGGCTTCGATTATTGCCAAGGTGACACGCGACAGGATAATGGCCGCTTACGATAAAAAATTCCCTAAATACGGTTTTTTGAAGCATAAAGGATACGGAACCAGATTACATATGCGGGCAATAGAAAAATACGGCCCATGCCCTATCCACAGGCGCAGCTTTGCGCCTATCAGGCAGGCATGACGTTCGCGAGGCTGGATTCAGGTAAAAAAGGAGAATTACTCGCGGAAGCTTTTTTAAAAAGCAAAGGATATAAGATAATAGCCAGGAATTACAGGACGCGATTAGGCGAACTGGATATGATAGGCGAAGATAAAGGCTGTGTGGTTTTTATAGAAGTCCGCTCAGCCAATAGCCTCAGGTTTGGTTCGCCGCTATGCACCGTAAACAGGAAAAAGCAAAGCCGGATCGCCAAGGCATCTTTAGCGTATATAAAAAAGTATGGACTGCAATATAAAGATTGCAGGTTTGACGTAATAAGTATAGAGGGAGTGGATAGCCCTGATCCCAAAATAGACCTTATAAGGGACGCGTTTGAATTAGACGCGCAGTACAGATATTAAGATATAGTACTCCCAACACTGTCATTGCGAGAAGCAAAGCAGTCCCCGCGCTGGTCCGCCTCTGGCGGAAAAGCGGCGAAGCAATCTCAGTAAAATAGTGACCGGAGGTGCATATTGAAAAAAGTGCCCAGTGACCTCGAGATAGCCCAAGCGGCAAAGTTAAAGCCTATCACCGAAATAGCGCGCCGGATCGGAATAAGAAAAGACGAGTTAGAGTTATATGGAAATTACAAAGCTAAGATATCCCTTTCCATTTTAGACCGCATTAAAAATAAACCCAAAGGAAAATTCATAGACGTTACGGCTGTTACGCCTACGCCGCTGGGCGAGGGCAAGACCGTAACTACTATCGGCCTCAGCCTGGGCCTTGCCAAATTAGGCAAAAAAGTAATTACTACCCTGAGACAGCCTTCCATGGGGCCTGTTTTCGGGATAAAAGGCGGAGCTGCCGGAGGCGGATACTCCCAGGTCCTTCCGATGGAGGATATTAACCTGCATTTTACCGGCGACATCCATGCTGTCGGCGCCGCCAATAACCTTCTCGCGGCATTCATAGACAACCATTTGATAAAGGGGAATCCTTTGAACATAGACCCTGATTCCATAGTCACGCGACGCTGTGTCGATATCAGCGACAGGGCATTGAGACAGATAAAGATAGGCCTGGGAGGGTCCGAAAATGGCATACCCAGGGACACGGGTTTTGACATAACCGTGGCGAGCGAAGTAATGGCGATACTGGCGCTAGCGGAAAGCCTTACAGACTTAAGAAAAAGATTGAGCAGGATGGTGATCGCCTTGACCCATGACGGAAAACCGGTCACGGCAGAGGATATCAAGTGCGCGGGAGCAATGACAGTACTCTTAAAAGACGCGCTTAAGCCAAATCTCATACAGACGACAGAGAACACTCCCTGCATTATGCATGCCGGGCCCTTCGCCAATATTGCCCACGGTAATAATTCTGTCCTGGCTGACATGATCGCCCTGCGCCTGGCAGACTACGTGGTGACCGAAAGCGGCTTTGGCGCGGATTGCGGAGCTGAAAAATTCCTGGACATAAAATGCAGGACGAGCGCGCTAAAACCTCCTGACGGAATAGTGCTCGTATGCACGGTAAAGGCGCTAAAGATGCATGGCGGCGGGTTCGAGGCCGTGCCCGGTAAGCGGCTGGACATGGAGGTAGTAAAAAAAGAAAATATAGAAGCCGTGAAAAAAGGCTCGGAAAATCTCGCAAAGCATATAGAAAACATAAAACTATTCGGCTTGCCGGTAGTAGTCGCTATAAACAGGTTTGAATACGACCTGGAAAAAGAAATAGGCCTTATAAAATCCATCGCCCTGGAATCCGGCGCGACAGACGTTGTAGTGAGCGAAGTATGGGAAAAAGGCGGCGAAGGCGGAAAAGACCTGGCAAGAGCGGTCTTAAAAATGTGCGAGCAGAAATCTGATTTCAAATTCCTGTACCCGCTTGAAGCCCCTATAAAAGAAAAAATAGAAACCATCGCTAAAAAGATCTACGGAGCTAAAGACGTTGAATATTCCGAAGAAGCCAATAAAAAAATAGACTATTATACAAAACAGGGGTACGCTGACCTGCCGATAAATATGGCCAAGACCCATCTTTCGCTTTCGCACGACCCAAAACTAAAAGGCCGTCCCAGGGGATTTACTCTTCCTGTAAGAGACGTCAGGATATCAGCGGGCGCTGGATTTCTATACCCATTATGTGGTACAATGCGTACGATGCCTGGCCTACCGTCAGTTCCGGCAGGCACAAAAGTAGACATAGACAAAAACGGCAAAATAGTCGGCCTGTTTTAACTAACCACTGTCATTGCGAACACGAAGCGCCCGAAGCAATCTCGATCAATATTCTTCGAGCGGAGTCCCGAAGTATCGGGACGAAGTCGAGAAGGTAATGGCGAGAAGTTAAGGAGACCCTAATATGTACACTAACGAAACCCTTGCTCAATACATCAAAACCTTAGCCGCCAAGACACCTGTCCCCGGCGGAGGAAGCGCTGCCGCTCTCTGCGGAGCGCTGGGCACCGCATTATTAGAGATGGCGTGTAATTTTACTGCCGGCAAGAAAGGGCATGAGGCTGATGAGGCGGATATCCATAGCTGTCTCGCGTCCCTAAAGGCGCTACGCGAAGAATTTACCGCGCTGATCGACGAAGACTCAAAAGCATATTCGCGCATACATGACGCGTTTAAGGCTAAGGATGAAAAAGCGATCGAATCTGCTTTAAAAGCAGGTTATGAAGTTGCCCTGAATGCCTGTAAATTATCCAGGAACGCTATGTTAATAGCCTCGTCATTACCCGAAAAAA
>JAHIUV010000067.1 GCA_018817035.1 Candidatus Omnitrophota bacterium
GCAGAGGCTACATATGATGAAATGGCAAAGATACATCCAAATCAGTTGTATATTATCAGTAGTAATGGAAGTTATTATGAGAAATTAGGCCAATATAAAAAAGCAATAAAATTCTACAAGAAAGCCCTGGAAGAGAGGTCAATGGATCAAAGTGTCTACAAAGGTATTATAAACAGCTATGAGAAAATAATGGAGGCAGGTGATCAATCTGTAAATATAAGGTCAGATTATGCTGACATTTGTTGTGATTATGGAATGATTTTTGCAAAAGTAGGCGCGCATAATGAGGCGATAGAATTATATAATAAGGCCATAAGTAAATATGAAGACTATGTTAACGCCTATCTTTTTCTCGGAAACTCCTATCAAGCAAGGGAAAAACACGACAAAGCAATATATTCGTATATGGAAGCTATAAAAAGAGGCAAGAATGATGTCGTTATCTATTTTAACCTCGCAGAAGCTTATAAAGGAAAAGGTGACTATGAAAACGCGCGAAATACATATAATGAAATCCTAAAAAAATATCCAAATCATCCTTACGCTCATTATAATCTCGCGATTATTTACGAAGATTCCAATGTCTTTTCAAACGCGATAGCGTCATACAAAGAAGCTATTAGGTTAAACGAAAATTATATGTTAGCTTATTGCGGGCTTGCAAGAGTTTATGCGAAAATGGGGAATATTTCAGAATCAAAAAGCTGGGTCGAAAAAGCCATGAAGATCAATGAATATGCTGCCGAACCATATTTTGAAATGGGGAATATTTATATAAAAAACGGGGAGCTTGAAAAAGCGATAAAATCATATACGGAAGCTTTTAAGCTTGACGATAGGCTGGTTAAGTTGCTTCCCGAAGATATTAGGAAAAGATATTTTAGTCATATAGAGATAGAGTCGGATAATATTATTGGTTATGAGAGTCCTGAGAATCTTGAAGAAGGGACCTTTTTTGCCAGTCCTGAATTGATAGGATTTTATAACGTCATAGAAGAAATAAAGGAGCTAATGACTTCGCTGTAATACCGAATTTAATAGCTTTTAACTTAAAACCCTAAAAAAGGGATATTTTTTATCTTGATTATGTTAAACTTTACAAAACATAATATTTTTAAAATAACATCAACTATAATAGCTGTGGTATTTTTTGTGAACAGCATAGCGTATGGTATTGATCTGTCTGAAAAAACTTCTCTCAGGCTTCCTCTTAAAATAGCTGAAACGCGTAAGTCAGAAGCCATGAAAGTTATCAAGAAACAGCCTGACAGAAGAGGCTTCTTGAAGCAGGGTGGTGCTTTTATGAGTGGTATATTTGTGATGCCCGAACAATCAATTTCATATTTTTTATCCGAAAAAAGAGAAGTGCATACAGAGGTTGCCTTAGGCAGTGTAATAAAGAATATTCTTTTTGATCTGAAGTATCCGGAATATGTTCACGATGAATTAATAAAAACAATAATAAGTTCTTTTAAGGTCACAGGCTTTGACGATCTATATAAAGAAGCGATAAAGGCGAAAGATTCAGGGGAAAAGGATTGGCAGGGGGATTTTTTGAGAAAGATAGTTGATGTAATAAGAGAGGACAGAAGTAAGGGGTTTGGGTTAGATAGGGTATTGGAAAAACTTATAACCGGTTTAAGCGAGGAAGATATATTTAAAAAAGGTTTTGATAAAACGGCGAAAGATTTTAAAAAATGCTTAAGCATTACCTTGTATCTTATTATTTACTTACGCCTGGCAGGTATTAACGCGAAAGCCGCCAGTATGCACAGGCATATCCTGCCATTTATAGAAAAAGACGACAGGATTATTTTTTCAGATCCTGGTCTTGACCGAGTTTGGGCTTTTAATGAGAAAGACTACTATGACCGTCTGCCGAAAAACTTTGTTGCCTTAAAGGAAAAGTACAGAAAAAGGGAGACTCTGGAAGAAGTGATCAAGGCTTACAATGAAATGTTGGGTTTAGATGAATCGTCTTTAATGAGGCGGCAGGAAAACATGTCTTCATGGGAAGCGTATCCTTATGTGCAGTTAATGGAAGGGTACAGCATAACAAGCGCTATATATTGTAATCTGGGATGGTTTTATTTTAGAGACATGGATAATGCTGAAAAAGCAATAGAGCTATTGGAAAAGGGGATCGATGTCGACCCGAATTATGCCCCGAATTTTTCCTTTTTAGCGCACATCTATCTAAAAGAAGGAGATTCTGACAGAGCTATGGAATATGCCGAAAAAGCCAGAGATATTGACCCATATTATGCTTTTACTTATTACGCGCTTGCGGATTGCTATAAGGCAAAAGGCGATCTCATAAGCGCAATGAAGTATTGTAAAATAGCCTTA
>JAHIUV010000068.1 GCA_018817035.1 Candidatus Omnitrophota bacterium
GATAAGAGCATTATTACCCTCTCTCATATCCTGTGTCATTGCGAAGCGCCACAGGCGCCGAAGCAATCTCTTTTTACCCCTATAAACCCCTTGATTTATCACCAGTTTGGATCAGGACGAAATCCTATCTGGGGTTTTCTTTTTGGTTTAGGTTGAGCTATAAGCAGTTTTATTGCCTCAAAGATTTCCTGTATTTCAACATCATGCTTAGCATTTTTTTTCTCAAGTTCTTTTAATTTCTTAGCAAGATCCTTATGTGTAGAAAGAAATTGCCTTATCTTAACAAACGCCCTCATGATGGCTATATTGACATAGATAGCGCGCTTGCTTCGCAAGACACTAGATAACATCGCGATGCCTTGTTCTGTAAAAGCATAAACGCTTTTTGAGTACTTTAAGGATATCACAAATTGTGATATCCTTGTTATCTCTTTTCTGGTCAGTTTAAACATAAAATCATCCGGAAATCTGTCTGCGTTGCGCTTTACCGCTTGCATTAAGGCGCTTGTCGTAACGCCATATAATTCGGCAAGATGTGTACCTATTATCACCTTTTGCCCCCGAATCACAAATATCCTGCGTTCTATCCGCTCCCGCGGCATTAGATCCTTCATAATATACCTCCCTCCTGTTCAAGACCACAAAATGCGGCCTTGAAAGCCCCAAAGCCCGTCATTCCCGCGAAACTTGTCCCCGTGGAAACGGGGAGCGGGAATCTATGGCACATAAGTTTAGGTAGTCGCATATTGTGACCACCTATATATAAGACACGCAAGGTGGCTATTTTCTTTCAATTATTTTAATTATTTTTTAGAGGATTTAAGCGGGGACACTTTGGAGCGTGATTCTGGGACAGATTAGTGAGGAAAATCGCAAACGGTACAAAACTTGCAAAGTACGATTTATTACAATGAGTTGGAAATATTGTCAGAGAGTGAGTGATCTTTAATTAAATCGTGGATTGTGTCAGGGGCTGGATTGCTTTTTTCATTAATGAGGCGCGTAACCATGCCGAGGCCGAGTTGTTCGGCTATTTTAATGGCGTTAGATGGCTCGTGTCCTTTTTTTATGGCATAGTCAAAGGCGATTTTGCCCTCTTTTGTTTCACGGGTCTTAAAGTGGTATATGCCCGCATGGTCTTTATTCGCGTCGTGAAACGCGTCAAGGAAATCGTGATTATGTGATGCCATGGCAAGCATATTGCCTAGCGCCAGCATTTCATTCGCAATAGCATAGGAAAGAGCTGATTGATATTTCGGTGAAGTGGTTGAACCTGCTTCATCGACAGCGCCAAAGACAAGCCCTGCCTGTGACGCATGTTCGAAGAACTTTTGCCAGTATTTTACCTCAAGGCCAAAAGCGCTGATATTGCGGTCGCTCTCAGCCTTAACCCGATCAATGTATAAAACTTGATCAAATATAGGTGACGTCATTGCGTCGCACGGAGCAAAACCTGTTGCTTGAGCTGCCAGTATAGCCCAGATAAGCTGTTTTAGATGAAATGTTTTTCCCGACATGTTTGAGCCGCTGTAAAACCGTGCCATTTCAGCAGGGTCAAACCTTGCGGAATTGCGCACTTGGTCTTTTTTTGTTTTAACGATGCTCCACGCATTTGTAATATCCAGTGTTGGTGTATCCGCGAACGTAACTTCGTGCCATCCGTTATTTTTTATAATAAAAGCCAGCGCGAAAATCTGGGTTAATTTTGAAAACTCTGCTCTGATTTGCATTGCGTTAAAACTGCGGCGCTGTTCTCCGCTATGATATTTCGCGTTGTATTCTGCCTGTTCGATACTGCGTCCAAAATCTTCTATAAGAAAATCCTCTATTGCTTCTTCCAGAAGTGTATTATTAACAGCGCTTACCCCGTCTTTAGATGCTTTAAGGAGGACATCTGTATACATTATCTTTGTGTTGATGTTAGTGAAGTAAGAATTTCTTTTCAGGGTCTCCTGAAGGCGTTTTTGACTTTTTTTCAGGTGCTCAGATGACATTGTGAGCATTGCTGTATAGTTACGTGATTTGACAAGCTCTTCCCATTGCGCCTTTTTCTCCCTTGCCCTATCAATGTTGGTTTTGACCTTTTTGATCTCTGATAGATATTCCCTGCCGTTCTTAATATTGCCGATCATCGGCCTTAAAATGTATTCAAAGTAGTTCGCTATTTGGTGGAGATGAACAGAGTCATAGCTTTTGAGCCATGTTGTAAGCTCTGTAAGGGCATCACCTTTATATAAAAGGCCTTGCAGTTGTTCGCAAAATATAACATAATCAGGAGGAAAGAGACCGCCGCTATCCCGCATCTCTTTTTCGATTACAGACATTAGTTCTTCAAGTAGATTGCTAATGGTATCCCAGTTTTTCGGTTCAAGGGCGGAAACAGCTTTTAAATTGCCGATGCTTTTCTTTTTTTTAAAAGACTCTGTAAAAAACTCTATCGGCGCGTCTTTATGTATATGAGTGCCGGTTGCTTTTTCGAATATTTTAAAAAGGATCGGTGTCACTATTTCGCCCGCGCCATACTCAATATAAATAGTGTTATCCTTTCCCGTGAAACGTTTTGTTTCCGCGCGCAAGCGTTTAGCTTTTTTGGCAAAGTCAGGGTCTTTTTTGTCAGGCTTGAACCATAGTTCCTGAGAGAATGCTTTTATTTCTTTTTGCAATTTCCAGATTTCAGCTATTTCTGCGAGATCGTCTTCAACGCCGACATTTTTCAGCGATGTTCCGTTGAGGGCAAGATTAACGTCTAGGATTTTCAGGAAAAGTTCAGAGCGGGTCTTAGTTGTCTTATCTTGCCCTATATCCTTTAATGCATCAAGTAAGATATAAAGATTAAATCTGTCAAGTTGAGATCCTGCGCCCAGTTGAAGCCCTTTAAGGTAAACGTTAAGCTGACCAAGCATCTCGGAAATCTTCCAATATTCTTCGCCGAAAGCGGTTTTGTCGTTTGATATTGCCCTGAACATTTGCTGACGCTCAAGAATCTCCCGCGGATCGCGAGAAGGCGACACCATGATGAGCCGATGCACCCCCTCCAATATATCCTGGTTTTTTAGGACGCCATAGTCAACATAGTCGATAGACCATGGGCTAAAATCACGGTCTTTGCTGAAAAGCGCGAATACGGGTTCAAATTCAAATTTTGGACGTTGTTCATTGCCATAATACTGCGTATTTTCGTGGCCGCCGGCAGCATATTTCCATTCGAGCGGCAACGATTCTCTTTCCGAAACAGGAACATCTTTTCGCTCTTCAAGTGCATTATTATATGGAAAGAACGGAAGAAAACTGCCTCTTTTTTTCTTGAGGCGGCTGCGTTCCTCTTTGGAATAGGCTGTTATTTTTGGTAAAATCTTAGAGCCCGGAGAAACCGCGGGCATAAATTTTTCCGCAAGGAATTCCCCTGATCGTGTAATAAGGTTTTGTTGCAAACCTATCTGCGCCGCGACCTCAAGCGCTTTTGAATCGTCAAAGCCGTCTTTGATCTTGTGCGTAAAAGTAATAGGTTCTTTTTTGTCGTAATCGTAGCGTTCCTGATCATTGTCTTGCTGTCGCAGAATATCTTTATTAATGATTGTCTCGAAATGATAAGTAACGACGTCAGGCTTCTGCTGCTCGCTTGTTATGAAATTTTCGTTATGGGTAGCAAGTATGGCATGGGCGTTATTGTGGCGAAGAAAATTGGATGTGCCGGTAAGAAGCATAGATTGATCGTCAGGGGAAGTCGTTGAAAAACCTTCATCTACTAGATAGAGCGATTTTTTTCCTATAGTTTCAAACGGGTCCTTCCACTTTTTGACTTCGCTCCCGAAAGCACTCAGGTTTATCATCGTCTCAGTGCCGGCGCGGTCGATAAAAACTATCTGGTCGTAGATGCGTAGATTGCCGGATGCGGCAGGGATAAAACCGAGTGATTGTCCGACAATCTGCATAAAAAGATTTTGGATGAGAAAAAAACTTTTTCCTGACATATTTGAGCCTGTGATAAGTTTAATAGCCGCATCCTTGCCTGACGGATTTTTTACCTGTCCTTCTTTTTCTCGCATGAAATTCCAGCCGTCATCATAGACGGCAGGCATATTATCATTAAAAGTCGCCATAGCATATCCGTCATTTTCAGCAAACTGCGCAAACTCGATGAGCATGCCGATCTTAGTCACTATGTTTAAAATACCTGCGGCTTCCTTGGAGAGATCGGAAAGCGCGTTAAGATGTCCTTCCTTCAAAGATAAAAGGATGTCTTGCGTGTCAGGCGCCCTGAATTTATCTGATTTATTCCTTAACTCAGCAAGCAAGGCTTTGGCTAAAGGGTCAGTGATTTTCTCAAATTTTTTTATGAAGGACGATATACTGTCCTTATGTTTTTCTATACCGATTATGCCCTCGCGAATCTCGCTGATTGAATCGTTATCACCCGTTTTATACCCCTTGCCTAAAAATTTCGCAAGCTTTTCGGCGCCATATCCGTTTTTATCCGCAAGCGAAACAAGGGTTTCTCTATTGTTAATATCGAGCAAATTAGTAATGCTTATAAGTAATTTATAAAGAGCGTTTTTACTTTCAGAAAGTATTTTTCGTTCATCGTTTGTAAGATTTTTAAGTGCTCCTATCATTTTTTGGCGTGTTTTTATTTCCTTACCGGATTTTGAAGGGTGATGAATTAATCTTAATAATGCTCTGCCTTCATAGGCATTAAAAAGGGAACTTAAGTCATCGCTTAAGTTTTTTATAGCGTGATCATCTGTCTGCAGGGAAAGAATTGCGGCGTCCGACGAATCTTCTTTAAGTATTGATTGTGCATATTTGTTGATTTCTATCTGACTGGGCATTGCGTTATCTGCAGATTTTATTTTCGCGGAATCAAAAATCAGAGGAGCTCTGAGAGTATAGCCGGGATCAGGATATAAAAATATCCCTATTAGGACGAATATTAAAGCTATCTTAGTTATTTTATGTATTTTGTTCATTTTACTTTGTCTTTCTGTCTTAATCTCGCATCGGGTATCGCGGTGTCCGATGCGGGTTTGGACAGGTTAAATTTCTTTTAAAAGCTTTTTGTATTGCAGGACAAAAAAAGACCATTTTTCCCATGGCCTTCTGCTATCTTAATTTTAACCTATTATACTAAATTACGGGCAATAAGTCAATGGTTTTGCGGGTTTTAGGTGGTTTTTGGGACAGATTGGTAAGTTGTCCACAACGTAGGGCACCTTTAAGGGTGCCCTACGGCTCCCTCCTGTCCATGGTATCACATTTTGCGATACCATGTTTCTTAGGTAGTTGCATATTGCGTTCACCTATATATAAGACACGCAAGGGGGCTGTTTTCTTTCAATTATTTTAATTATTTTTTTAGAGGATTTAAGCGGGGATACTTTGGGGTATGATTCTGGGACAGGTTGGTAGGGTGTCCCCAAATGGGACGTCCCCTTATGCTCGTATCACAAATATCCTGCGTTCATCCGATTTCTTGCACCATTGGTGCAAGTTTTTGATTATTGCAGTAAGATTTATATCTTTTAGAGCTCCGTCCCTCATTTTTACCTCATTTTTAATACCCTGGGTTTTGTGAAGAATGACTGTATTATATGTCCATGGTAATTCTCTCACCAGTGGCGCGAGTTTTGTAATCCCAGTGCTGGCAAACTATGCAATTTTTGCTCCAGAAGCTTTTTATCAATTCTCTCAACATTGTTGAGAGAATTTTATAATCTTTGTAAGTCTCGTATATTTGCTTCATTCTTTACCTTAGTTTGGGCTAAAGTCTATAGGATCTTTTGGTTTCGGCAACGGCATCAAGAGTTTCTTGATATCTTTAAATACAATGCTAAAAGGTAAGTATTTAGAGTATTTGCCTCTGCTTTTAATATTTTCTAAGATCACAAATTGTGATCTTAAAGATTTTGCCTCTTTTTGTGTCAATTGGAATAATCTCTTTCATCGAATATATCTTCTTTCTTTTTAAGGTCGCAAATTGCGACCTTAAAAAGCCCGTCATTCCCGTGCGTGCCCCGTACCTGAGCAGAGCGAATGGCATGGGGCAAGCGGGAATCTACAGCAACCCTTTAAAATCAACCTTCATAGCCGTGCCATTATGCCAGCTTTCGCATTCTTCCAGTGCCATCTGGGCAAATACCTCCAGGCCTTTATTGGGCCGCATATTGTAGAGTTTTAATGCGTCCAGCGCCGCGTCTGAACCGTTATGAGCAAGGATCATCATAATAGCTTCCCTGGTCCTGCTCTGAAGCCCTCCCTCAAGAAGAAGCTTAC
>JAHIUV010000012.1 GCA_018817035.1 Candidatus Omnitrophota bacterium
ATCTTTCCGGCCTTTTCTGCCATTGCTTTCGTGATGTCATCCGCTAAGCCGATATCCCTTCTTTCAGGCACGATACCTGAACAATATTTGTCTATCATGGACAATGTCCTGTGAAGGAGATTGCCAAGATCATTAGCGAGATCACTATTTATCCTGGATACAAGGGCCTCTTCCGAAAAAGAACCGTCAGCGCCGAAAGACACTTCTTTCAGGAGAAAAAATCTATACGCGTCTATTCCGTATTTATCAGCCATCTCAAGTGGATCAACAACATTACCCTTTGATTTTGACATCTTATCCCCGCCTATTTTCCACCAGCCATGCGCAAAAATGGTTTTAGGCATTTCAAGTCCGGCGGCATGCAGCATGATCGGCCAATTCACGGCATGCATTCTGAGAATATCCTTTCCGATAACATGTATGTCCGCGGGCCAAAACTTTTTGAACTTAGCTTCGTCGGCGCCGTATCCGCACGCCGCTATATAATTCAAAAGCGCGTCAAACCATACATAAGTGACATGGTCTTTACTAAAAGGCATGTCAATGCCCCATGAAAGCCTTGCCTTGGGTCTTGATACGCACAGGTCATTCAAGGGGTTCTTAAGAAAACTCAGTATCTCATTCCTTCTTATGACAGGAAGTATAAAATCTTCATGAGCCTCAATGTAATCTAACAGCCACTTTTGATATTTCGAGAGCCTGAAGAAAAAATTCTTCTCCTTTATCTGTTCTACATGCCTGCCGCAATCAGGGCAATTCTCATTGACCAACTGTGACTTGGTCCAAAAACTCTCGCACGGCGTACAATACCATCCACTGTATTCACCCTCATAAAGGTCTCCATTTTTATGGAACATCTCTAGTATTGCCTGTACTACTTTTTCATGCCGCGGTTCGGTGGTACGGATAAAATCATCATAGGTGATATTGAGCTTCTTCCACAACTCAGAAAACTTAGGTACGACCGAATCCACGAAATCGCGCGGAGTCATGCCTTTCGCGTCCGCGGCTTCTTTTATCTTCTGGCCATGTTCATCAGTGCCTGTTACGAACAAGACTTCATCGCCTTCAAGACGTCTAAACCTCGCGAGCGTATCACAGGCTATATTTGTATAAGAATGCCCGATATGCGGGTTCCCGTTAACGTAATATAAAGGTGTTGTTATATAGTATTTCATAAGTTAGTAACTGGTAACTAGTAACTGGTAACTAGGAACCGGGAACTTGTAATTAGGAATTTTTTATTCCTAGTTACTGGTTACGAGTTACTAGTCCCTATTTGTGTATTTCATAAGTTAGGAACTGGCAACTTGTAATTAAGAATTTTTTATTCCCAGTTACTGGTTACGAGTTACTAGTACCTATTTATTATAATCCACTTCGACCTGTTTCCCGTCTTCTGTCTCTACGAGTACTTTACGTTTTAACGCGTTCACGCTTATTACTTTGCCTTTACCATGTTTTGTCTTTATGCTATCCCCTTCCACGGGAAGTCCTTTTAAATATTTCCTGTAATTTGCGTATTCATATCCCAGACAGCACATCAACCTTCCGCAACAGCCTGAGATCTTTGACGGATTAAGAGGGAGATTTTGTTCCTTTGCCATCCTTATTGTAACAGGCTCGAACCCCTTGAGAAAAGTAGCGCAGCATAAAGGCCTGCCGCAATGCCCAAACCCACCCAGCATCTTAGCCTCATCCCTGACCCCTATTTGCCGAAGTTCGATCCTTACCTTGAAAATATGCGCCAGGTCTTTTACGAGTTCCCTAAAATCCACTCTGTCCTCAGAGGTAAAATAAAAGACCAGCTTTGTCCTGTCAAAAGAATATTCGGCGTCGATAAGTTTCATCTCCAGCTTACGCTCCTGGATCTTACGCGCGCAGGTCTGGAACGCTTGCTTTATGCGTTTTTTATTATCATTGATGCGGACCATATCCTCTTTTGTAGCGATGCGCACTATCTTTTTTAGCGCCTTATCAAGATCTGCCTCCAGCGCGGCTACAGGCTCCGTCATTACTTGAGCGTAATCACTGCCACGTTCGACCTCGACTATAACATAATCACCGGGCTTTGGATCTGTATCGTTCACGTAATAATTAAAAAGATTTCCTGAACCTCTTAATTTTACCTGC
>JAHIUV010000069.1 GCA_018817035.1 Candidatus Omnitrophota bacterium
CCCGTGCTTTATGTCGGAGGAGGCGTGATAATTTCAGGAGCCTCGGAAAGGCTTTTGGAATTTGTCCATAAGACCGAGATCCCTGTTACCATGACATTGATGGGGCTTGGCGCGTTTCCGGGGACACATAAACTTTCACTGGGCATGCTGGGTATGCATGGGACTGCTTACGCTAACCATGCCGTGCAGGAATCAGACCTTATCATAGCCTTGGGCGCCAGGTTTGACGACAGGGTCACCGGAAAGATCGATGAATTCGCTCCGCGCGCTAAGATAATACATATAGATATTGACCCATGCGCGATAAGTAAGAACGTAAACGTGGATGTGCCGATAGTCGGGGACGCCGATAATATTTTGGCAGACCTTATCAAGGAAACAAATAAGCCTGACACAGCGGAATGGCATAAAAATATAAACGCGTGGAAAAAGAAGTTCCCGTTAACATACAAGAATGATTCAAAGCTCAGGCCGCAGTATGTCATAGAAGAGATCTATGATCTGACAAAAGGCGCGGCTATCATTACGACTGAGGTCGGACAAAATCAGATGTGGGCGGCGCAATTTTATAAGTATGACACGCCCAGGCAGTTTATATCCAGCGGCGGGTTAGGTACAATGGGCTATGGTTTTCCCGCGGCTATAGGCGCGCAGATGGGCTGTCCGAAAAAGGTCGTATTTGACATTGCCGGGGACGGAAGCATACAGATGAACATACAGGAACTTACGACCGCTGTCGTCAACAAACTGCCCATCAAGGTAGCGATCCTGAATAATGGCTGCCTGGGTATGGTAAGGCAGTGGCAGGAGCTTTTTTACAAGAGAAGGTACGCGCATACTATACTGGAGGGTTGCCCTGATTTTGTTAAACTTGCCGAGGCATACGGCGCGTGCGGCATGAGGATCACGAAAAAATCAGAGGTCAGGAAGGCGATAAAAAAGGCAATGGAAATAAACAAACCTGTGTTGATGGATTTTCGCGTCGAACAGGAAGAAAATGTTTTTCCTATGGTGCCTGCGGACCAGGCTATCAATAAAATGATAGGAGTGCTGGCGTAATATGAAAAAGACAATAGCTGTCCTGGTCGAGAATCATTTTGGGGTTTTGACGCATGTGTCAGGTTTATTCAGCGCGCGAGGTTTTAATATCGAGAGCCTTGCTGTCGGTGAGACAGAGGATCCGACTGTTTCCAGGATGACTATAGTCGCGGAAGGCGATGACAAGACGCTTGAGCAGGTAAAAAAGCAGTTGAATAGGCTCATAGACGTCATAAAGGTGATCGATCTTACTGACCAGGATTTTGTGGGCAGGGAGATGGTGCTTATCAAGGTCAAGATAGACGGTAAGAACCGTTCTGAGATATTGCAGATAGCGGATACCTTTCAGGCAAAGATAGACGATGTGAAAAAAGAGACTGTTATTATAGAAGTCACGGGAGATGGGAATAAGGTGAAATCTTTTATCGAGATAATGAAACCGTTCGGCATCACTGAAATGGCGAGGACCGGACGCATCGCAATGGGGAGGAAGTGATCCATGACAAAGATCTATTATGACAAAGACGCTGATCTGAATGTTTTAAAGGGAAAGAAGATAGCTATCATCGGTTATGGTATACAGGGCCGTGGCCAGGCGCTGAATCTTAGGGATAGCGGACTTGACGTGGTAGCGAGTGAGCTGGAAGGTACCGAAAACTATAATAACGCGGTCAAGGATGGTTTTAAGCCCGTATCCGCGGCTGAAGCGGCGAAACAGGCGGACATTATCCAGATACTTACCCAGGACCACGTGCAGGCAAAAGTTTACAAAAAAGACATAGAGCCTAACCTTAAAAAAGGCAAATCCCTTGTTTTTTCACATGGTTTCAATATTCATTTTAAGCAAATAGTGCCGCCTAAAGATATAGATGTGTTGATGGTTGCTCCGAAGGGCCCGGGGGCGTTGGTCAGGCAGATGTATGAGGAGAAAAAAGGCGTTCCGTGCCTGTTAGCGATATTCCAGGATGCCAGCGGCAAAGCTAAGGATGTAGGACTTGCTTACGCTAAAGGCATCGGAGGGACAAGGGGCGGAGTAATAGAGACTACTTTTAAGGAAGAGACAGAGACTGATCTTTTCGGAGAGCAGGCTGTCTTGTGCGGCGGCGCGAGTGAGCTGATAAAAGCGGGTTTTGAGACGCTGGTCAACGCCGGGTACCAGCCTGAGATAGCGTATTTCGAATGCCTGCATGAACTGAAACTCATTACAGACCTTATCTACGCGACAGGTATACAGGGAATGAGAAAAAGAGTTTCTGATACCGCGGAATACGGTGATGTGACCAGGGGGAAAAGGATCATAACCGGCGAGACTCGTAAGGAAATGCAAAAGATGCTGGAAGAGATCCAGTCCGGTAAGTTCGCGAAGGAATGGATCAAGGAAAATGAAGACGGCAGGCCTAATTTTACTAAACTAAGGACCGCTGATGACAATCATCCGATAGAAGTGATAGGCAAGAAATTGCGCGGGATGATGGATTGGATCAAATAGTTCACGGTTGACAGATTATGAAAAAAATAATTATTTTTGATACAACTTTACGTGACGGGGAGCAATCTCCCGGCGCCAGCCTGGATATAAAGGCAAAGATAGAGATAGCTAAACAGCTTGCCCGCCTTGGCGTAGACGTCATAGAAGCCGGATTTCCTATTGCCTCAAAAGGCGATTTTTCAGCCGTGCATGAGGTAGCCTCTATTATAAAAGGCCCGTCTATCTGCGGCCTCGCGAGGGCGAGAAAAGAAGATATAGACGCCTGTAACGAGGCTGTTAGGTCCGCGGCCAAGCCACGCATACATGTATTTTTGGCTACTTCTAAGATACACATGAAATATAAGCTGAAAAAGGCAAAGGAAGAGATATTAAGACAGGCAGGAGAGTTTGTAAAATACGCCCGCAATTTCTGTGATGATGTTGAGTTTTCACCTGAGGACGCGTCGCGTTCTGATGTTGATTTCCTGTGCAGGGTAGTGGAAACAGTGATAGCCTCGGGCGCGAAAACAGTGAATATCCCTGATACCGTAGGGTATTCCATACCTATGGAATTCGGCGCTTTAATAAATACCATAAAGACAAAAGTGCCTAACGCGAATAAGGCTGTGCTGAGCGTGCATTGCCACAATGACCTGGGCCTGGCGGTAAGTAATTCCCTGGCCGCTGTCCAGAATGGCGCGGAACAGGTAGAATGCACCATAAACGGGCTTGGCGAAAGAGCGGGTAATGCTTCCCTCGAAGAAATAGTAATGGCTATAAAGACCAGAAAAGACCTGTTTGGCCGCTTTACTTCTATAAATACGAAAGAACTTTATAAGACCAGCCGATTGGTAAGTAAATTGACAGGCATTGTCGTCCAGCCTAACAAGGCAATAGTAGGGAAGAATGCCTTTAGCCATGAAGCAGGTATTCATCAGGACGGTATATTAAAACGAAGGGCTACCTACGAGATCATGAAACCCGAGGATGTGGGTTTTGGAGGGACGCGCCTTGTAATGGGAAAGCATTCCGGAAAGCACGCGTTCAGGGACAGGTTGAAAAAAATAGGAGTTGAGCTCAGTGATGATGACTTGATAAAAGCGTTCGAACGCTTTAAAGACCTGGCCGACAAGAAAAAAGAGATATTTGACGAAGACCTGCTGGCAATAGTCGAAGATGAGATCATTTCCGTACCTGAGACATACAAGATAAGCGGGTTTGAATATAAGAGCGGCAAGAACGTTGAGCCGCGCGCCGTAATAGAGCTTACGAAAGGCAACACTGTCAAGAAAGAGTCTTCGTCAGGCGACGGTCCGGTGGACGCGTGTTATAAAGCCATCGAAAAAATAACAGGCATTAAATTTAATCTGATGGATTATTCCCTGAAGTCCACGACGAGTGGAAGGGATGCCCTGGGAGAGGTTTCTGTGCGGGTTATGTCTTCCGGTGGTATAGAGGTTTCCGGGAGAGGAACTTCTACGGATATAGTGGAAGCCAGCGCAAAGGCTTATGTGAATGCCGTGAACAAAGTTCTTTTTACAAAAACAAAGAAAACAAGATTAGAGCTATAATAGTGACGATAAGCTATTTTAATTAACGTCTGATCTCAGGGGGCATGCGAATGTCCCCTGAGTTTTTAAGGGGAAACAATGGATAAGTACGGGGTCATAGGCTGGCCTATAGAACATAGTTTGTCGCCGGCAATGCATAATGCCGCGTTCAAGGCATTGGGTATAGACGCTGTGTATGAAAAAATCCCGGTAAAGCCCGAGGACCTCGAAGATTTTCTGCTTAACAACAGGGAATGCAAAGGTTTTAATATAACCGTGCCGCACAAGGTAAGGGCGAAGGAGATATTGGACAGGTATCCCGAAACTATCGGCTCAGATTATGCTGATCTGTGCGGAGCTATAAACGTGGTAAAGAAAAAGGATGGAAAATTTGAGTATGCCAATACCGATGTTCAGGGATTTTTAACTTCTCTTGAGAAAGATTTGAAGTTTGATCGCAAAAACAGTTCTGTGCTTTTGCTGGGATGCGGCGGAGCAGGCAGGGCTGTTATCGCCGGGCTTCAGGAAAATTGCGCGGAAATATATGCGTATGATGAGAGCAAGGAAGCGGTTGAATCCTGTAAGAATTTTAGCAAGATAAAGTTTATTTCCGGAAAAGATATAGAGCAGGTTATAAAAAAATGTAATTTACTGGTAAACGCCACACCTGTAGGCATGAAAAAAGGCGATGCTTCTCCGATAGATAAGGGTTTGATCCACAAAAATCTGTTTGTTTACGACGTGGTGTACAACAGGGAAACAGAATTAGTCAAAGCGGCGAAGCCGAGGTCAGCAGGCGGCTTAGGAATGCTTTTATACCAGGGTGCCCACGCGTTCGAATTTTGGACAGGCAAAAAAGCCCCGATAGACACCATGCGAAAAGCCTTAACTTCACAAAACTGCAATGCACTGTGAAGTTAAGGGTTAAAAGGACGATATGACATATTTATTAATATTTATATTAGGCGCGGTAATAGGGAGTTTTCTTAATGTGTGTATTTACAGGATACCGCGGAATGAGTCTATTGTTTTTCCCGGATCAAGGTGTACAGCTTGTAAAAAGGCCATAGCATGGTATGACAATATACCTTTATTAAGCTATGTATTGCTTATGGCTAAATGCAGGTCTTGTGGGGCTCGTATAGCGTTCCGCTATTTCACGGTCGAACTAATAAGCGCGCTGGCATTTTTGACATTATTTTTTTATTTTGGTTTTACGGCCATATTCTGGGTATATAGCTTAGTTGCGTTCGGCCTTATTGTCGTGACATTCATTGACCTGGATTTTCAGATCATCCCTGACAGGATCAGCCTCGGGGGCTTAGCTGTTGGTATAATATTGAGTGCTTTATTGCCTCAGCTTCAAAACGCTTCTGATTGGAAAACAGGGCTTATAAGGTCTGTTGTAGGCGCTTTAGTAGGAGGAGGACTTATATATTTGACAGGCGTTCTGGGCCAGCTCGCTTTTAAAAAAGAAAGCATGGGCGGCGGAGACGTTAAACTTATGGCAATGCTGGGAGCGTTCTTAGGCTGGAAACTGGCGATACTTATTTTCTTTCTGGCGCCTTTTTTCGGGACCCCGGCTGGCCTTTATGTTAAATTTGCAAAAAAATGTGATATAATTCCTTATGGGCCGTACATATCAATAGCTGGTTTTGTAGCGATGATATGGGGGTATAAAATATTGGATATTTTGTTTCTTAAATAATATATCCATTGGAGGTGTTTGATGTTAAGATTTTTGACTGCCGGTGAATCGCATGGAGAAGCGCTTTTAGGTATTTTAGAGGGCATGCCCAGCGGGCTGAAGATAGACAATGTTTTCATAGACGGAGAATTAAAGAGGCGTCAGCAGGGTTATGGCAGGGGCGCGCGTATGAAGATAGAAGATGACAGCGCCAGGATACTGTCAGGCCTTAGTCATGGTATCAGCATAGGTAGTCCTATTTCCATTCTTATAGCTAATAAAGATTTTTCAATAGATAGCCTTC
>JAHIUV010000070.1 GCA_018817035.1 Candidatus Omnitrophota bacterium
ATAGAGAAGAGGAGCCTCCTATAGAATCAATAAGAGAAGGCGATATAGTGGGCGACCATACCGTAAAGTTTTCAGGGGAAGTGGAGACGATAGAATTAACGCACAGGGCGCACTCAAGGGATGTATTCGCGAAAGGCGCGCTTGACGCGATAAAATTTTTGGCAGGCAAAAAACCGGGTTTATACACGATGCAGGACGTGATTGCCGGATAGCATGTTCGAGGCTTAGCCTCGAACATACGCAGGAAGGAATGATGTATGGACTTTAAAACAAGTGACAGGCTGAATAATCTCCCGCCTTATTTATTCGTGGAGATCGACAAAGCAAAACGTAAAGCAATTGCCGGAGGAAAGGATATAATAGACCTTGGAATAGGGGATCCTGACGAAGGTTCTCCTAAAGAAGTAATTGATTCACTTTGCAAAGCCCTGCAGGACCCTAAAAATCATCATTATCCTCTGGATCAGGGAACTTCGGCGTTCAGGGAAAAAATAAAGGACTGGTATAACGAAAGGTTCGGCGTTTCTCTTGATCCGGCAAAAGAGGTTTTGGCGCTGATAGGCTCAAAAGAAGGCATCAGCCATATGCCGCTGGCGTTCATTAATCCGGGTGAGGTGTCTTTGGTCCCTGACCCATGTTATCCTCCGTATAAAGGCGGGACTATCCTGGCAGGAGGCATTGTCCACGCTATGCCGCTCCGCGAAGAGAATGATTTTTTGCCCGACCTGGGAAGCATAAAAAAAGATATTTTAAAAAAAGCGAGACTTCTTTATATAAATTATCCGAACAATCCCACTAACGCCGTATGTGAAAAAGGTTTTTTTGAGGACGTCGTAAAATTTGCCAAAAAGCATAATTTAATAGTAGCGCATGACGCGGCGTATTCAGAAGTGGCGTTCGACGGATACAAACCCGGCAGTTTTTTAAAAGTCGACGGCGCTAAAGATGTCGGAGTGGAATTCCACTCTGTTTCAAAGACATGCAACATGACGGGCTGGCGCATAGGTTTTGTCTGCGGCAATGAAAAGATCATTTCAGGCATAGCAAAGGTAAAGTCCAACATAGATTCCGGCGTATTTACCGCTATACAGGTCGCGGGTATTACAGCGCTGGATATCGCGGAGAAACATCTGGGCAGGATGAACAAGGTCTATCAGGAAAGAAGGGACGTGCTTGTCGACGCCCTGAACGCTATGGGGTGGAAGACCAGAAAACCAAAGGCTACTTTCTATGTCTGGACGCGTATCCCAAAACCGCACAAGTCTTCGATAGATTTCGCGGCTATGGTGCTGGACAAGGCGGGCATAGTAATAACCCCCGGCATAGGCATGGGCGATAGCGGCGAGGGTTACGTGAGGATGGCGCTTACTGTCTCCAGAGAAAGAATGCTGGAAGCGGTAGGTAGGTTAAAAAAGATATTGTGAGCTTAACTTCACAACAGTGCATTGCAGTTTTGTGAAGTTACGGGGATAACCGGATAACAGGTATGCGGTGTTACATAGGTATTGGTTCTAATCTTGGGGATAGGCAGGGCAATATTGATAGCGCTGTCCAAAAATTGCGTAAGGCAACAGGTATAGAGGTAAAGAAAATATCCCGAATATATGAAACAGAATCTGTCGGAGGTCCGCCTCAGCCGAAATACCTGAATGGTGTGATAGAGATAGAAACAGAGTTTGCGCCAAGGCAGATCCTTGATATTTTGCAGGACATAGAGAATAGGATAGGCAGGATCAGGACGGTAAGGAACGCTCCGCGCGTAATAGACCTGGACATACTTACGTGCGCCAACCTAAAAATAGATGAACCTGATTTAAAAATTCCTCATCCAAGAATGGCTGAGCGGGATTTTGTGAAAGAACCATTAAAAGATCTAATGCAATAAGGACGTAGGTATGGAAGTTTATCGTGAGCCGCGGCTGTTAAGCGCTAAAGTAAAAAAGATAAAGAAGCAGGGTAAGGGCGTAGGCTTCGTGCCTACAATGGGTTATTTACATGAAGGCCATCTTAGCCTCACAAGGAAGGCAAAGAAGGATACGGATTATGTGGTGGTAAGTATTTTCGTGAACCCGATCCAGTTTGGCGCGGGCGAGGACTTAAAAAAATATCCAAGAGACTTGAGGCGCGATTTAAGTCTTTGTAGAAATAACGGCGTGGACGCTGTATTTGTCCCGGCATCTAAAACAATGTATAAACCCGGATTTTCGACCTATGTGAATGTAGAAGGCCTTACTGATGGGCTTTGCGGCGCGTCGAGGCCGGGGCATTTTAAAGGGGTTACTACGGTAGTCGCGAAGCTTTTAAATATCGTAAACCCGGATACGGCTTATTTCGGGCAAAAAGACGCCCAGCAGGCAATAGTGATAAAACAGATGGCGGCTGACCTTGACATGCCAATAAAAATAAAAATAATGCCTATAATAAGGGAAAAAGACGGCCTCGCGATGAGTTCGAGGAACGTGTACCTGAGCCCCCTGGAGCGCAAAGAGGCGCTCTCGCTTTATAGGTCTTTGCGGACGGTGAAAGGACTGTGGAAAAGAGGAGAAAAGAATACGGAAAAATTGGCCAGAAAAATGCGCGACGTGATACTTAAAGAAAAACACGCTGAGATAGATTATGTTTCTATAGTCGATATGAAAGCGCTTAAGCCCATAAAGAGGATCTCCGGAAAAGCGTTGGCCGCGGTAGCGGCAAAAATAGGAAAAACAAGATTAATAGATAATATTATATTGGGCTAAATAAAAGGAGATGAAAATGCTGCGCACAATGCTTAAGTCAAAGATACACGGAGCAACGGTAACTGAGTCGAACCTGGAATATAAGGGAAGCATTACCGTAGACCACGATCTCATGGACGCTACTGACCTGATACCTAACGAAAAGGTGCAGGTGGTCAATCTTAATACCGGCTCCAGGCTGGAAACTTATGTCATACCCGGCGAAAAAGGTTCCGGTATAATAGGTATGAACGGCGGCGCGGCGCGGTATGCCGCGGTAGGAGATAAAATATTGATAATGGCATATGCTATGCTGGAGACAAAGGACGCGATAACATATGTACCTAAGGTTATTTTTGTGGGAGATAAAAACAAAACTATTGATAAAAAATAAGGTGAGGCTATGGATGACATAAAATACAGGGATAATTTAAAAAAGAAAGTATTGAAACTGAAGAAAGAAAGAGACGCCGTTATAATTGTGCATAATTATCAGCGTGATGAGATCCAGGATATTGCCGATATAAGCGGTGATTCGCTGGCGCTTAGCCAGGCAGCGGTAAGGGCCGATGCCAAGGTAATCGTTTTTTGCGGGGTGGATTTCATGGCCGAAAGCGCTTCGATACTAAATCCCGACAAGATCGTCCTGTTGCCCGTCAAGGAAGCCGGATGTCCGATGGCCGATATGGTTACCGTCGAGAGATTAAGAGAGAAAAAGAAAGAGTACCCTAACGCGGCAACGGTTTGTTACGTGAATTCTTCCGCTGAGATCAAAGCCGAGAGCGACATATGCTGTACTTCCTCCAACGCGATAAGCATCGTAGAATCCCTAAAGGACTATAAGGAAATAATATTTATTCCGGATAAAAATTTAGGCAGATATGTCCAGGCAAACGTGCCGGATAAGAAAATAATCTTATGGGAGGGGTTCTGTCCTACACATATACGTGTGTCAAAGGAAGAGATCCTGAGGATCAAGGCCGAGCATCCCGAGGCCGTGATACTTTCCCATCCTGAGTGCAATCCTGACGTTCTTTTGGTCAGTGATCATATCTGCAGTACGGCCGGTATGTTTAAATTTGTCAAGGCATCAAAGGCCAAGTCTTTTATTATCGCTACGGAATCAGGAATGCTATATGGGCTGAAAAAAGCCAATCCTGACAAGATTTTTTATGTGCCGACTGAAAGGCTGGTATGTCCGACAATGAAACTTACTACGCTCGGATGGGTGGCCCATGCACTTGAGAATATGGAGCACCAGATAAAGATCACAGGCGATGTAAAGGAAAAGTCTTATAAGTCATTAATGCGCATGCTTAGCGTTTCGGGGGAAGCCTCAGGCGCGGCGATTTCGGGTGTGTAGATTTGGTGAAAAGCGGAGGGTGGAGGGTGAAAAAAATAGGTATAGTAGGTTGTGGGGCAATTGGTAGTGGCATAGCTGAATTCGTATGCAAAAAGCTCAGGGCCGAAGCAAGGGTCGTGGCGCTTTGCGATATTGATCCAAAAAAAGCAAAAGATCTTTCTAAGAAAATAACGCCTCATCCGATAGTTACTTCCATAAAAAACCTGGTTAAAAAAAGCGATTTGATAATAGAAGCTGCCGGCATGGGTATTTCAGCGGAGATCGCGGATGAGGCTATCTTTCGGGGAAAAGACGCCCTCATAATGAGCACGGGAGGCCTTTTGAAAAAGCCGGGCATCTTCAAAAAGGCAAAGAAAAAAGGATGTAATATCCATATACCCAGCGGCGCTGTATGCGGAGTGGACGGCCTGCGCGCGGCAGGTATAGGAAAAATAAAAAAAGTAACCCTGACTACGAGGAAACCTCCTCGCGGGCTTAAAGGCGCTGATTACCTGGTAAAAAAACGCATAGATATAGATAAGATAAAAAAAGAGACTGTTATCTATAGCGGCAACGCTTCAGGCGCGGTAAAATATTTTCCGAAGAACATCAATGTGGCGGCTACGCTGAGCCTTTCTGGTATAGGCCCTGAGCGCACAACGGTAAGGATAATTACGTCGCCTGAATATACAAGGAATGTGCATGAGGTAGAGGTGGAGGGCGAGTTTGGGAAGCTTTTTACCAGGACAGAGAATGTCCCGTCTAAGGCTAATCCAAAGACCAGTCAGATGGCTATATTTTCCGCGCTCGCGAAAATAAAAGAATTAGTATAGGTAAGTAAGGGAATAAAAATAAAAAACGGAAGGGGGGTGAGAGATAATGGCAGAGAAAGTGATGAAGTGTGGCGTAAAGAAAGTGAAGGGATATCTTTATTTCATCGATAAGAAAGGGGATATTTCCAGAGCAAAGATGGCACGCGGAGGAAAGAAGAAGAAAAAGAAGAAAAGATAACGTCATCAACCCCTCACCTTGCCTTTATCTTAAAAAAGAAGGCCGGGGTGAGGGGTATTATTAGGGGACGGAGCCCCATTTTTTTAAATAGGTCATTCCCACGCCAGTCAGAGGCTGGTCCGCCTCTGGCGGAAAAGCGGGAATCTTAATTAAAGATAGGGCTCCGTCCCCTATTTTGCCGAGATAACATTATTTTATAGTATTATTACAAGCCGTAACTTCACAAAACTGCAATGCACTGTTGTGAAGTTAGGAATGATGTGTAATTTTATGAGTGAACGATTTATACGGATAATCGGGGCAAAGGAACATAACCTTAAGAATATCGACCTGGATATTCCGCGCAATAAACTTACGGTCGTTACGGGACTGAGCGGCTCAGGAAAATCTTCTCTCGCGTTTGATACAATATACGCCGAGGGCCAACGCAGATACGTGGAAAGCCTTTCCGCTTATGCCCGTCAATTCCTTGACCAGCTGCAGAAACCCGACGTGGAGCATATCGAGGGCATGTCGCCGGCTATTTCTATAGAACAGAGAAGGGCAGGAGGGAATCCCCGCTCAACAGTAGGGACCACCACCGAAGTGTATGATTACCTGCGTCTTTTATTCGCGCGCGTAGGAACGCCTTATTGTTATAAGTGCGGACAGGAGATACAAAGACAATCTCAGGATGAAATAATGGACAGGGTCCTGCGCCATCCCGCCGGCTCTACGCTTGTGATACTCGCGCCTGTTGTGAGAGGCAGAAAAGGCGAATACACGAAACTCTTCAGTGAACTTAAAAAACAAGGTTTTGCCAGGATCAGGCTTGACGGAAGCGCGTATTCTCTGGACGATGAGATAAAATTAGACAAGAAGAAAAAGCATAAGATTGAAGTAGTGGTGGACAGGATCACGCTTGATAACGAAGTCCGTGAGCGTCTTACTGATTCAATAGAAACGGCGCTCAAGGTCGGTAAAGGGCTGGTCATGATCTCAAAAGAAGGCAAGGAAGACGTATTATTCAGCGAACTTTATTCCTGTTCGAAGTGCGGGATAAATTATGAAGAGATAGAGCCGAGAATATTTTCCTTTAACAGCCCTTACGGCGCCTGTCGGGCGTGCGCCGGGCTTGGGGTAAAGATGGAGATCGATCCTGATCTTGTCATACCGGACAAGACAAGATCTTTGCGCGAGGCGATAAAACCGTGGCGCGTGGGCGGAAAAAGGATAGTCCTTCATTACAGGAGGCTTTTGAAAAAACTCGGGCAGGAATACGGGTTTGACCTCGATACACCTTTTAATAAAATACCGAAAAACATAAAAGATATAGTGCTTTATGGCTCAGGAGAGAAAGGTTGGATGAGGTTTGAGGGTGTCCTGCCTAATCTTTTGAGACGTCTTAAAGAGACTGACAGTGAATTCATGAGGGATGAGATAAATAAGTATACTAATGAATCCGCATGTCCTGAGTGTAACGGTAAAAGGTTAAAGCCCGAAAGCCTTTCCGTAAAGATGAACAATATGTCCATAAGCGATGTTTGTGGGTTGTCGATAAAAGAAGCGAAAAAGTTTTTTTCTGACTTGAAACTTTTGGGTAAGCAGGAAAAAATAGCTCATCAGATATTAAAAGAGATACGTGAGCGGTTGAGCTTTATGGATAATGTGGGGCTTAATTATCTGACGCTTGACAGGCAGAGTTCTACTCTTTCCGGAGGCGAGGCGCAAAGGATAAGGCTCGCTACCCAGATAGGAGCCGGC
>JAHIUV010000071.1 GCA_018817035.1 Candidatus Omnitrophota bacterium
CTTTGGCCCATTATAAACAAGTTCAAAATATTTTCCAATCCATATACTTTCCTTTTTATTGTACCACGCTTCCGAAAATAATACCGCTGATCGTAGCCATTATGACCACGAGCGATACATACGCCGCTGTCTTCTTCGTCCCTATGACGCTCCTTATTACCAGCATGTTAGGAAGGCTAAGCGCCGGGCCTGCCAAGAAGAAGCCCTGCTTACAAACATAGCTATCGCGCCCGCGATAAAAAAAGCCGGGACAAGGCATAATAATACATGCTCGCGCGCGTACCACTTAATCAGCGCCAGGGCCTCAAATACCGGATTACGGAACGGTAATAGTTCTACAGGCATGTAGTAACATCCCAGAAACACCAAAAGTATAAACAAAAATTTCCTGGCCTCTCTCATTTTTTATTTCTCCTTATGATCTTACAGCGTCCGCCTTTTATCTTTATTGCCTTCATGTTCACTAACGCGTCGCTTATCTGGAAAATCTCAATTATTAGAAAGTTAAAAAGGGGGCAGGCCAGGGATTGGCATGAGAACCATCCATAGATATGTTCTATTATATGAAAACAAGGATCTTCTTGTACCTATTATAGCTTCTCCTTACTTCGCCGATAAGCCGTTCCTTTTTTCCTTTGAGCCAAGCCCTGCTCAGGTATTTAGCAGTAGTCTTTTTATTTTCCAGCTCTTCTATCGAATGACGTATTATACGAAGTTCACTCATTAAATAAGCAAATCTTCTATCTCTTTTCTTTTCATCTGCAATTATCCAGCCTATTGACATTATTATTCTTTTCTTATCCAGTTGAGGCCAAACTAAAATATGAGGAGAATCTGTAAATACTACTTCCCATCCGGTAAGTTCAATGAAACTATTATTTATATATTTTAAAAATATTTCTTTTATCGTTACGGAATCAGGATTTTTAATATATTTTTTAGCATTATAAAAAACCCCATATCCATCAATGACTTCTTTTAAATGATTTTCTATAAAATGAACGAACTGGTATGTAAACAATATACAGGATATCCAATAACAAATATATAAAAGTTGATTGTCCGAATTGAATAGCAATAAAGTAGATAGTACAAAAGGAATAATAGACACGGATAAAATAGACAATATTATGTGATCTGAATAAAATAGCGGAATCTTGAATACCTTATCATGTTTCCACGCTTTATATTTATGTGCCCATGCTCGTTTTAAAGAAAAATTTGGCACTTGTATATCTTCCTGCGATATAAAACTGATTTTATCACTGCTTAAATGAGCTCTTGCCAAACTCAGTATGCGCTCATTGCTGCCTTTACTATCCAATGGAATCCTGAGACAAGAAACCCCCTGGGCATAAACCGATGTCGCAAAAAACGCAACTATAGTTATGCATGATATGACTTTTATTAAATTGTTTCTGTAATTACGCTGCATCATAAGTAAATACGTTTAAAAACCCTTGTTTATAACAAGACAGAAAAAGGCCATTGTTATCCCATGGCCTTAAAAAACCGCTTTATTTCATTGTTTATATTATACCAAACAACCTTAAAATGTCAATAACCGAATAAAAAAAGCCTCGCACCCGTTAAGATGCGAGGCTTAATGGCAACCACACCTCTCCGACAAGGTAGCCGAGCTGCCGAAAGCAAACTCGTTAAGCTGCCAATATCTTTTATAGCACAAACCCCCTAAAAAGTCAACTTAACTTCACAAAAGATATTGCAACAAACTCTGCTGACTTTGAAACTTCTCGACTTCGCCCCTGACAATATTGTTCGAGCTTGTCCCGAAGTATCGGGACATAGTCGAGAACTGATGCTTTTGCTTCTCGACTCCCTTCGGTCGCTCGAAGAATATTGTTCAAAATATTCAAAAGTCAGCAAACTATTTTACAGTATCTCACAAAAATGACTATCGCAGAAATAATAATCATGAATGTCATCCCCGCGAAAGCGGGGATCTATGAAAGTGAAGTTAAGCGGCGAAGGAAGTGCCTACTGCTATTGCTGATTTGATGATGGGGTGATTTGGACTTACTCTTCTGTTCGATTTAACCGCGTCTTTTAAGCTCACCGCTACTATATTATTGCCTTTTAAGGCCGCCATTTTCCCAAAATCACCTTTTGCCACCAGATCACAGGCAAATGTTCCTAAACGGGTCGCGAGCATCCTGTCAAAAGGAGACGGGGTACCGCCTCTCTGAAGATGCCCGAGATTAGTTACTCTTGTTTCTAAACCCGTATTCTTTTCTATATCACCTGCTATTTTATTACCTATCCCACCCAGACGCACAGGCTCAGGAGAGGATTTTATGATTTTATTTATGACCATCTTGCCGCCTTTTGGCCTGGCACCTTCAGCTACTACTA
>JAHIUV010000072.1 GCA_018817035.1 Candidatus Omnitrophota bacterium
CCAGAATATTACCAGCGGCGAAGCTATGTAGATCGTCGAATATATGCCTGAGATCATTCCCACTAAAAGCGTGAAAGAAAAATCTCTCAGCACTTCGCCTCCGAAAAAGAAGATCGAAAGGACCGCCAGGAGCGTAGTCAGGGTCGTAAGTGTAGTACGCGAAAGCGTCTCATTGACGCTCATATTGACGATCTCTTTCATCGACGCCTTCCTGTACAGCTTGGTGTTCTCCCGTATCCTGGAATATATTACTATGGTATCATTTATGGAATAACCGGCTATGGTCAAAAGCGCTGCCACTATGGTAAGGTTTAATTCCCTTCCTGTCAGCGCCAGAAAACCCATTGCCACAAATACGTCATGAAAAAGCGCTATTACGCCGGCAACCGCGAAACCCAATTGCTTAAACCTCAAGCCCACGTAGATCAATATGCCTATAAGGCTCCAGAGTATCGCCAGCCTGGCACTCTTCCTTAAATGTTTTCCTATGGAAGGGCCTACTTTTTCAACACGCATAAGCTCAGAAGGATTCCCCGCGAAACTTTCCTCAAATTTTTTGCTTATTTGGGACGCGACATCATCCGATGTTTTTATCAGGACTTGGTTCTTGCCTTCCACATGTTGGATCGTGGCGTCGGTAATGCCTATATCCACCAGAGAGCGCCTAACATCCTCTACCTTGACATCACTGACAAAAGAATATTCCTGCAGCTGCCCTCCGGTAAAATCAATACCATAAGCTTTTTCGCCTTTCAAGAAAAAAGAGCTCATGCCTACTATGAGTACGACTGCCGAGATCGTGTAAGCTATCCATCTTTTTCCTACAAAATCAAACTTTGTCTTTTTGAAAAATTGCAACATAGGGAGTTTTTCGAATTTTTTATTTGACGTAACTACGTCGAAAATAATGCGGGTCACAAATATAGCTGTGAACATGCTGGCCAATATACCTATAGAAAGCGTTACGCCAAATCCCCTGATAGGGCCTGTGCCGAATTTAAACAAAAGAGCGGCAGCTATAAGCGTGGTAATATTAGAATCCAATATGGTAATAAATGCCTTGTCGTATCCCGCCGCCACGGCACTGCGTATATGTTTTCCAATGGTAAGTTCTTCCCGTATACGTTCATATATCAGGACATTCGCGTCAACCGCCATGCCTACCACGAGGATCATGCCGGCTATGCCCGGCAGGGTCAATGTCGTATGGAACCACCCCATAAAACCCAGGACTATAATAAAATTCAACAACATGGCAATGCTGGCCACGACTCCGGCAAAAAGATAATACAGGAGCATAAAACCAAGGATCAATCCCACTCCTATCAAGGATGCCCTTATACCGCTTTCTATGGAATCCTTTCCCAGGAGGGAACCTACTGTACGCTCTTCCTCGATATATATCGGAGCGGGCAAAGCACCGGCGCGCAGGACTATAGCCAGATCTCCTGCCTCCTCGACACTAAAGCTGCCTGTGATACTGGCTCTTCCCGAAGGGATCTTTTCGTTTATGCGCGGGGCGGAATGGACCTTTCCGTCCAAGACTATGGCTAGCCTATTACCCACATTATCACCGGTAATTTTAGAAAATTCAGCCGCGCCTTTGGAATTAAACTCAATTGCTATGTAAGCCTCATTAAACCTGGACTGATCAAACTTCACTTCCGCGTTTACCAGCGTATCTCCGGTAAGAGCGGTTTCTTTATGCAAAAGCAAAGTTTCTTTATCGGTTTTTTTCAGTTCATATCCGTCAGGAATATCTCCGCTCATGGCCCTGTTGTTTAACTCTTCGTCATCTTCCGCTAATTTAAACTCCAGGAGAGCAGTCCTGCCTATGAGCTCTATTGCCCTGTCCCTGTCGGTAATGCCGGGCAACTGGACTACGATCGAATTCTGTCCCTGCCTCTGTATAAGAGGCTCGCGTACGCCAAACTGGTCTATCCTGTTCCTGATTATTTCCAGCGCCCTGTTAGGAGCATCTTCCCTCGCCTCTTCAGGGATCTTGGAAGTATCTACTTTTAACACCAGATGCATCCCACCCTGCAGATCAAGTCCGAGATTTATCCTTTCCTTCAGGGGCAGCATACCCGCTAAAGCAAAGACTACAACGCCAAGGGCAAGCAAAACCCTCCACTGTAGGTTCTTAGTCATTTACGCCTCCTATCGGCTCTTTTTTAAATACGCGATCGCGCTTTTATTGATCTCTATCTTAACATTTTCATCTATCTTCAATACAAGCGTAACGTCCTTTACGTTCATTACTGTTCCGTGTACGCCTCCGTTCGTCACCACCTCATCGTTCTTTTTTAATTCGGATACCATGTTTTCATGCTCTTTCTGTTTCTTCTTCTGAGGCCTTATAAGAAGAAAATAGAATATACCAAATATGAATATGATCGGCATCAAACTCGCTATTGCATTAGGTTGCGTCGCTGCAGGATTCATAACTCCTCCTTTTTTATGCTGCTTTTTTAGAATGTTTTTTCCATGAACTCTTTTTTGAGTTCCATGAATGTACCTTTCTTAATAGACTCCCTTATCCTTTTTAATAAGTTTACATAAAAATACACGTTATGTAAAGAAGTAAGTCGCAGTCCCAGTATTTCTTCCGTGTTAAATAAATGTCTTATATAAGAGCGCGAATGGTTTTTACACACTACGCAATCACAGCTTTCGCTTAAAGGCAGCAGGTCTTTTGAATATTTCCCGTTCCTTATGACGAGTTTACCTTCATTAGTATATGCCGCTCCGTTCCTGGCGTTCCTCGTCGGCACAACGCAGTCAAACATATCCACTCCCATTTCAATGGCATTGAAGAAATCATGCGGCATGCCGATGCCCATCGTGTAACGCGGTTTATCCTGCGGAAGATATTTTACCGAATTACGCATCATCTCATACATAAGTTCTTTAGGCTCGCCGACACTCAAACCGCCTATAGCGTAACCGTCAAATCCTATATTTACCAGTTCTTCCGCGGCCTTTTTGCGCAAATCAGGATATGAGCTGCCCTGCGCTATGCCGAATAATAAAGCCGGCACGTTTCTATCTGTCATTGTGAGCGAAGCGAAGCAATCTCTTTTTTGGGATTGCTTCGGCTTCGCCTCGCAATGACATCCCAAACGTTCAAACTCTTTTTTTGAACGCCTTGCCCAATTCGTCGTAAGTTCAAGCGAACGCGCGGCTTTATCTTTAGGGCATGGGTAAGGCAAACATTCGTCCAGCACCATTGATATGTCACTGCCCAATCCTCTTTGCAAATCAATAACTTTCTCCGGAGTCAAAAAATGTTTTGAGCCATCAATGTGCGATTGGAACTCGACTCCTTCGTCCTTAACCTTCATCAGCGTGGCCAGGCTGAATATTTGGAAGCCTCCGCTATCCGTAAGTATGGGCTTATCCCACGACATAAACTTATGCAAGCCGCCGGCATTATTTATGATATCCATGCCCGGCCGGAGATACAAGTGATAAGTGTTGCCTAATATGATCTGGGCGCCGCAATATTTTAGGTCCTCATTGGAAAGCGCTTTTACCGTCGCCTGGGTACCAACCGGCATAAACTCCGGAGTCTCGATCACGCCATGCGGAGTTTCCAACATGCCCACGCGCGCATCCGTATATTTATCTTTATGAGTTATTTTGAACATATATTCGACCTATATATCTTAACTTTGGTTCTCGACTTAAGTTTATCCCGAGCGTAGTCGAGGGACTCGAACAATATTCTTTGAGCAAAGTCCTGAGCTTGTCCCGAAGTATCGGGACACAGTCGAAGGACAATATTCTTCGAGCGAACACAGTCGAAGGACAATATTTTTCGAGCGGACACAGTCGAAGGACAATATTCTTCGAGCGAACACAGTGAGTCGAGAAGATGAAGTTTCAAACAAAATAGTGTTTTATTCTCTATTTTCACAATATTAACATCACATCGCCGTATGAATAGAACCTGTATTTTTCTTTTACGGCTTCTTTATAAGCTTTTAGCAAAAGCTCTTGCCCGCAAAAAGCGCTGACCAGCATCAAAAGCGTGGTCCTGGGTAAATGAAAATTTGTCAACAGGGCATCAACTGCCCTGAACTTATACGGAGGATACATAAATAGATCCGTCCAGCCGGAATAAACTCTGGGGTCAGGGGATGAAAAAACTGTTTCCAATGCCCTGGATGTAGTCGTTCCTACTGAAAATACCCTGCCTTTTTTATTCTTTATCTTCTCTATGGTTCCAGGTTTTATCTCAAAATATTCTTTTTCCATTTTATGTTCTTTTACATTATCAAACTTTACCGGTTTAAATGTGCCATAGCCCACATGAAGCGTAATATATTCCATATCCACGCCTTTATTAGCTATCTCTTCTAATGTGCCTTCGGTAAAATGCAGCCCTGCCGTAGGCGCGGCCACAGCTCCTTTTTTGGCGGCATACACTGTCTGGTACCTTTCTTTATCCAGTCCTGTATTTTCTCTCTTTATATACGGAGGTAAAGGCATTTCGCCAAACTCCTCCAGTAATTTTTCAAGATTTCCATTATGGTAGAACTTTAAAAATCTCCTGCCGTTCTCTATCCTGGTGATCTCGGCTTTTAATTTTCCTTCCCCAAATATCAATTTTTTTCCCACATAGCAGCCTCTCGCGGGTTTTAACAATACTTCGCATTCTCCGCCTCGAGCCTGCAGGACCAATGCCTCTATTTTACCGCCGCTCTGTTTTTTACCGAAAAGTCTCGCGGGCACGACTTTTGTATTGTTTAATACAAGGATATCGTCGTTTGAAAAATATCCGGTGATGTCTTTGAAAACTTTATGTTCTATCTTTCCGGTATCCCTGCGCAAAACCAAAAGCCTTGACTCATCACGTTTAGCGCTCGGGTATTGGGCGATCAACTCTTTGGGTAGATTATAATCAAAATCACTTAATCGCATATATGGCTCCTGAAATGCCTATTCCACGCGTGTAATTTCTGAGCCGGGATAATAATAATCCAGTATCTGTTCGACTTTCCGGCCTTCCAATGACATGCCGTAAGCGCCCCACTGACACATGCCTATTCCATGCCCCCAACCTTTTCCGCTGAACGTAACATATCTACCCCTGACGGTGATCTCAAGATTAGTACTTCTCAGTACATTAGGCCCCACGAGCAAGCGAAATTTATTGCCGTTCAATTTAATGCTACTGCCCTTGCCCTTGATCTCCAATTCCAATATCCTGTTAGCCGGGTCCCTTTGGAGGATATTAAAAGAAACTATCTGAATATCATAGCCGCCTTTTTCAAGAGCATCCTGCACGTCACTTAGCGTCAATTCTTTCTTCCATTTGTAATGCGGCGACATCCCGCAAAAATCACACGGCCTTCCGCGTAAAGCCGGCACATCGATATTCCATAGGGTAGTGACATCGGACGTATGCCCTCCGCACGTGGCATGATAATAAGTAGGGAATATTTTTCCATCATAGGTCAAGACCCTGCCTACTGTCTGGTTAACGGCTTTCGTAGTGCGCCAGGTTTCAGACCTTCGCCCTCCATAAACCTGCGAATATACATTCGAGAAAAGATCAAAATCCTTATTCTTGCTCACGATCTTCTGATAAAGCGCGTATGTCCTGGAAACTATTGCCTGCGCTTTCAACGCCTCAATAGGCCAGAGATGGGAAACCTCATGATACAGCACCCCATATAGATATTCCTCTACATCGATATGATTTACCACGAGCAATTTTCCGTCTTTATCTTTTATGATATCAATGCCCCCGCGAAATTCACGTCCGTTAACATAAATCCTGGATCTGTTCTCGGCTAAAATTTTCATACCCCTGGAGTGTATATTATTTTTGGACAATATAAGATCACTTAAATTCCTGCCCTCCATTAAGACCTGCCCATTATCAAGATCGACTATCCCGTAAGGCCCTCTTATACGCAAGGTGACCTCAGGATCACCATTAATGATCAATATCCTTACCGGTATCTGTTTATGGGGAGGCGGCGCGCCCATGGCATAAAGCCTGCCCGAAGATATAAATAACGCCGATACAATAAAAAAAATAAGGGAGAATTTCCGGATCATTGTCTGCGGCCTATAAAAAACAGGACCAAAGAAATGACAATGCTGAAAAGAAGAGATGTGGCTAATGGAAAATAAAACGTGAAATTGCCTTTTTTGACACATATATCTCCCGGCAGTTTTCCTATACATGGGACCTTGCTCGCAAAAATAAATAGCGCGCCGAACGCAATGGCGACAGCGCCAAAAATAATCAACATCCTGCCAAAACCACTAACATTCATAATTACATTGTTCGAGGCTAAGCTTCGAACACCCGATGTTCGAGGCTTAGCCTCGAACAATGCCTTTAAGAAATTTTAACGCGTTCTAACTCCGAAAAAACACAGCCACAATACTTCTGCCTGTATAAATCCTGCTTCTTGGCCTCTTCCTGAGACTCCTTAAAACCTTTGCGAAAATCCTCATAGTAAAAATCTATATGTTTTTCCCGCGCTATATCTTCAGCTATCGCTTTAACAACAGCGTGATCCTGATAAGGACTTATCAAGAGTGTCGTAGTGAAAGCGTTAAAACCGTTCTTTACCGCGAAATCAGCTGTCTCTGAAAGCCGCAAGCGCCAACATAATCCACACCTTTCGACAGGGTTTTCCTTAAACGCGGTCTCCCTAAAATACTCCTCCATCTTATAAGGCGCGTATATGACCTCAAAACCTATCTTTTTAGCGGCTTCCGCCAGAACATCCCTGCGCCTTTTATATTCACTGGGCGGATGGATATTAGGGTTATAGTAATAACCCGTTACTTCTTTAAACTTTTTCTCAGCCAATTGTTTTATAGGATATAGCGCGCACGGACCACAACAAATATGAAGTAGCAGCCTCATTTTAGACTTTCTTAGAATCTTAAACAAATTCGTCATTGCAAAAGCAATTCTCAACTCGCGAAGCTTACCCTGAGCACAGCCAAAGGGCTCGCTTGAACAATATTCTTCGAGCGAGCGAAGCGAGTCGAGAAGTTAACATGGCAAGTCTGCATTGTATTAACATATTTCAAAAAAGCTCTTTCTGTCCCTCTTTCTTGTATTTTATACCCAGGTGCTCATACGCCGGCTTAGTTACTTCCCTGCCTCTTGGTGTACGCCTGACAAAACCTATTTTCAATAAAAACGGTTCAACTACATCCACAATGGTATCGGTTTCCTCGTTCAAAGTCGCTGCCAGGGATTCTATACCTACCGGTCCGCCATCATAAAAATCTATGATCGTCTTAAGGACTTTCCGGTCA
>JAHIUV010000073.1 GCA_018817035.1 Candidatus Omnitrophota bacterium
ACGCGGCTATCGCGAATATAGTGAAAGCTACCAGTCTCAGATAAGGCTTGGTATCAGTATAATACAAAAGGCTGGATATAAAAAAAGGTATTAAGAGTATGCGGAATAATGTTATTTTATTGGCTAGGTTCATGTTTTCAGCTTTAAGCTGTAAGCCTTAAGCTGTAAGCCTTAAGCTGTAAGCTTTAAGTTAGGGCAAAAAAGCTTTGTTTTTTAATCTTTTGCTTATAGCTTAAAACTTACGGCTTACAGCTGATTATTTCCAGACTTCTTTTAGGTATTTTGGGATGCCTGTTGCTTCTTTTGGGCCTACTAAGACGTCCCAGCCGGAGGCGTCTTCGAGTTTTCCGCTCAGGACAGACACGTATCCGGGTATGATTATTTTTTTATGGGAAACTGTGTTTTCCACGTCAAATTTTTTCATTGTCTCGGCTATTACCTCAGGCGTGAATTTTTCCGCCGCCCATGCCGTGAGGACGCTCATCCCCTCTGAGTCAGTGACCAGAAGGTATGCCGGGATCTTGCTCGCCTCCAGTTCGGGAGAGACAGTATAGAACGTGAGCGAGAAATTAGTAGTCACAAGGACAGGTGAATTTTTATCGACTGAGCCAAATGAATAAAGCTTAGGTTCCACGGTAACGGGTTTTTGCGGGTCAGTATAAATATTTTGGCGCAGGGTAATGATCGGGAGCAATGTTTCCTTGTCTATGGAATCAAGGACTATGAGCCCTGCGTATTTGGCGATAAGAGTGCTGGCAGCCTGCACAGTATGATATTTATCCTTATCCGTCACAAAAGAAATAACAGGATAACCCAATGCCCTGTGATTTTTTTTCAAGCTGAGCCTTCTGATCTGGGTAAGGTCGTTCAACGCGTCATTCAGGGTGACAGGACAAGGGTCCAGGACCAGCTCTTCCATGCCGGCTGAGATAGCGTCATTGGAAAGCCCGCTTAATGCCTCAAGCCCTTTTGCTTTTAACGCCAAAGGTGCTTTATTATTTTTGGCGATAGCCGCCATTTCTTTTAAATTTCCGGCGTCAGCGGCGTATATCAAGGGCTTTCTGTCGGCGCATTTCTTTAAGGCTGCCTCTATTGTCTTTGGGGCCTCGCTTACCAGGACCAGCGGCTTTTTAGAACCTGTTAGTATTATGTCCAACGCGCGGATGAACTTTTCTGTATTTTTGCTTTTATCGATCAAGGCAATGGCGTCGATGACTATATGCTGCCCTACTCTTTCGAATGATATCGCCTCTATGGACTTTAGTCTTGCCGCTATATCCGCATCCGAAAGCGCATCCTCAATACTTATGGCTATCGCTGTCTGGTGATAGAAGGTTTTTTCGTGCCTGAAGAGGACTGTTTCGCCGCCTATTTCTACCCTGTTCTCGTCTCCGGCTCCTATTGTTATGGTCGCTATGGGTGGGCGGGAAGCCTGGTCCAGCGCCTTTTTGGCTTCCTCGGTGATGTCAGGACACTGGTCAAGAGACGCTTTTTTCATCGCGAGTTTCATGGCAAAAGCCAGGCAAGTCGTTGAGCCGCATTTTTTACAATTGGTCTTTGGTAATAATTTATAGATATCTAAACCCGATAATGCCATTAATTCCTCCCTGTTGCGGTGTGTTTTTTATTTTGGCCTCGCTCGAAGAATAATGTCCTTCGACAATGTTCAAGGCTAAGCCTCGAACATTAAATCAACG
This sequence comes from Candidatus Omnitrophota bacterium, assembly GCA_018817035.1. GTDB lineage: Bacteria > Omnitrophota > Gorgyraeia > Gorgyraeales > Gorgyraeaceae > JAHIUV01. The sequence goes on from JAHIUV010000073.1 coordinate 1,698, forward strand.
GTTCCATTACCAATGCCGGGTGGTTTACTTTTTTTAAGTATTCCAGTAGTCCCTCGGCGCTTGTTGCCACTGTCTCATCCGCTATCTTTTCTATAAGGTCAGGGCATCCTATCTCTTTTGCTCTTTCCTGTAGTTTATCCGCCAGCGCTTCTTTAAGGTCTTTGGTCATCCAGACAATTCTTTTTAGGCCGCCTTCCGCGGAAATAAATTTTTTGCTTGTTATGTAAAGCCTGCCGATCCCCATAAATCCGGGTGTCTGCTGGCCTCCTCCCGTAGCTCCTGCCAGCGTCGAAAACGCCATGCCTGCCGGTGTCTGTCCCGCATATTCACGATTTACTATCATAAATCCGTTAGCTTCGGGCAATATAGCCACTATGCATTCAAAACAGCCGCAGCTGGTCTCCGGATAAGTCATGACTGAATATCCGCAGAATCTTTCTATGGTACCGTTGGATTTTAACTTGACCGCTTCGTTCATTCCCGCCCACTCGCCCCTGACAGGGTCAATGCATTGTCCTTTTTCAACAGGTTGGTTAGGGCCTGAGGGATTCAGCTCGTTGGACGCCTTGGCGTCAAGCCAGTTATACGCGCCGCAGAGGCCTATTCTTTCAGGTTTTACCACACACACGTGATTAGGCGCGAAGCTCTGGCAAAGCGTACATGTCCAGAAGCGATCAACGCTCTCGTCTGTCATTCCCGCCACGCGGGCATCTCTTTCATTGTATGAAATACAGGCTTCTTTTACGGCTTTTTCCACGTCTTCCTGCCCGGTATATATAGTTATCTGGACTTTATCCGCTATGGAGCTGAACACATCGTGAAAACGCGCGTGTAATATAATCCCAAAATGCCTTAATTTAAATCCTTTATTTTTCGCGTCTTTGGATATCCTTATCCAGCACATATTCCTCTGTCCCATGTGGAATATACCCATAGCCTCATTTAAAAAACTATGTATCTGGCGTTCCAGTATGGGTTCAAAATCTTTTTGCATTTTTCTGCCCGCCACCTCAGCGACTATACCCAGAGGTGTGGCGCTGCCTTCTTCAATATCATCTATCTCAGGGCCTATGACCTCTATTTTTCCGTCCTCTATTTTTTCAGGATCGGTCATTTTTACGTATTCAAAAGCATCTGAGTATTTGCCTCCGAACTGCGCGAACATTTGCTCACGCCTGACTCTTTCGCCCTCGAACGCGGCGCTGTACGACACAGGTATGTCGATATTAAGTATTTTAATCTTTATGTCTTTTGCCTCCATGCCCTTCGCGATAAGTTCCGAGGTTTTTTCCTCTACCACGACAGCCTCGTAAGGAGTAACAGGGGTCTTTCCTACGGGTGGTACATTTTTATCATTGGTTATTATGGGAATGCCTAAAGCCAATGCTCCTGTACCCGCGGCGCAGGTGATCTCGTCAACGTATTCCAGAGCCACACAAAAAACAGGGAGCCTTTTCCTGCAATACTCCAGGCATTTTTGCCATTCGCCTTTTTTTATCCCGCCAAAGCTCAAAGCCGCGCGTATGGCAAAGTTTACAGCGTATATGGCTGAAACGATATCTTTGCCCAGCGGCACTACATAAGTATCAAGGCTTTGTTCAACGCCTTCGGCGTCTAACTGTTCTTTTAAGCTTTTGCCCTTGGTATTGCCTACGAGAAAAGATATCAGGTTTTTTTTCTGCGCCTCTCTTATTAGGTTTACGGCTGACTTTGAATCAGGCGCCTGCCCTATTATTACGGCCACCCCGGATATCCTGCCATCGACCAGCTGGACTCCGAGAGACCTTAATGCAGCGTCGGAAATAAATCCCGCGAAGCCGTCCTCAGGCGCCGCGCCTTCAAGATACCTGATGGCGGCTATTACTTCCGCCGACAACAATGTGGAAAGCCCCGGATTAAGGAGCCCGCCAAGCTCAGGGATGAATAAATCCGCCGGCTTGTTCTCGCTGAGCCTCTTTGCCTCGCTTAAAACAAACTCCATGCCGCCTAATGTTTTTATTTCTTTTCCCAGTAGGGCAAAAGACACGGGAAGAGAGAATGCCGTGCCTGGAAATTCAACATTTTTTTCTTTTCCGAACTTTTTCAAAGAAGCGCTGAGGGAATCCACAGCCAGGGACAATACGGCTTCACTGCCCTTTTTTGCCAAACTCGCGATAATTTCTGACATACGGCTCCCTTTCTTCTTTATCTACAATCCCGCTGCCTCGAGCACGAGAGGAACTTTTTTATCCCAACCAATAGGCATTATATGTATGCCGTCGCAAATCGGTTTTAATTCTTTTATTAGCCGCGCGGCGATCTCTATTGACCTGGCGGCGCGGTCAGCAGCCTGATCCATTTCCTCGATAAGGCTATCCGGCACAAAGACCCCGCTGACGTTTTTATTCATGTACCTGGCCATGCCGGCTGATTTTAAAAGCACTATGCCCGCGATGATAGTGGTCTTTAAATGTCCAGCGGCGTCCAGGAATTTTTTAAACAAATCTATGTCATAGATGGCCTGGGTCTGAAAAAATACAGCTCCGGCGCCTATCTTTTTTTCCATTTTAATTATCTCCGGTTCAAGCGGGTCTGCCCCCGGGTTTACGACTGCCCCGGCGCAAAATTTGGGTGAACCTTTTAGGACTTTTCCAGCCATGTCCTTTCCTGACTCCAGGAGGCGCATTGCCTGCAAAAGCTGGATCGAATCCATGTCAAATACGGGTTTTGCCTGCGGATGATCGCCCAGCATCGGATGATCGCCGGTCAACACGAGCACATTCTCTATGCCGAGCACGGAAGCCGATAACAGGTCTGACTGGAGCGCGAGCCTATTTCTGTCTCTGCAGGTAACCTGTAGAACCGGCTCAAACCCGCGCTCTTTTAATAACCTGCATATAGCGAGTGACCCAACGCGCATTACAGAGCTCTGCAGATCAGTAACGTTTATGGCGTCTACTTTGCCTTTTATGAGTTCAGCGTCATTGAGCATCTCCGCGATATCCGTGCCTTTTGGCGGGCCTATTTCGGAAGTAACTATAAACTTACCGGATTTTATTTTTTCGCATAAGGTCATATGATATCCTCCTTAACTTCACAGTGCATTGCAGTTTTGTGAAGTTAAGATTCTTTCTCTTGCATTTTGGCGGCTTCTAGTAGGTTTTTCATCAGCATTGCTGTTGTCAAGGGGCCTACTCCTCCGGGGACAGGTGTTATATAAGAAGCTCTTTCTTTTGCCTGATCGAATTCTACGTCACCTACGAGTTTGCCATTTACCCTGTTGATCCCGACGTCTATCACGACAGCGCCTTGTTTTATCCATTCACCTTTGACGATACCCGGTTTACCCACGGCGACTATAAGTATTTCCGCTTTTTGCACGAATTCAGGAAGGCAACCTCTTTCGCCCGTAGCTATGTGGCATACTGTAGTAGTCGCGAATTTATTCAGCAGTAATAACGCGAGAGGTTTGCCGACTATCTCGCTGTGACCTATGATCACAGCCTGCTTCCCGTATAGATCAAGGCCTTCTATTGAATTTAAGAGTTCCATGCACGCCCCGGCTGTGCACGGTAATATCCGGGCGCCGCCAAACACAAGCTCTCCCATATTTTTAGGATTCATCGCCTCAATATCTTTTGAGGGATCAATGCGCGCGGCTATGGCCCTGGCGTCTACTTTTTTAGGAAGGGGCATCTGCGCGATTATGCCGTTCACTGAGGCGTCATTATTAAGCCTGTCTATTACCTTTATTAATTCGTCCTGGCTCGCACCTGAGTCAAGTTTTTCGAGGCGATAATTTATGCCTAAGTTTTCCGCGGCCTTTTTCTGCGAATTAATATATGATACCGAGGCCGGGTCATCTCCAAGTTGTATACTGACAAGGCTCGGCACGCGCTTTAATAACGCCAGATCTTTTTTTATTCCCTCTTTCATCTTTATCGCCAGGGTTTTTCCGTCTAATAATTTTGCGGCCATGACTACTCCGTTCTTTTTGCTATTCGCGCCAGGGTACTGCTATAAAAAGCCTCTTCTTCTTTTTTTAAAGACTCAAGGGATTTTTTTGCTTTAGCTGAAAAATCTTTATCTCTTATATCTTTTAGGTTGGCTCCGGCAGTATGCGACCCTGAATTAAATGAAGCGTTCAGGAGTTCGGCGCCGCAGCCTATATCCGTTATCAAGTTAACATTTATTTTTTCGGGTAATGACGAGGCTATTAACATAGCGTTCCTGGATAATTTACAGGCATTCAGGGCAACTTCATAACCTGCTTTTAAAGCAGATTCGATCGCTTTTTCATCCTTAGCCTTAAACGCGTCGTGTATGCGCGAATATGCTTTTGAGTCTTCATCTGTCAGCCTGGTAAGTTCTTCGCGTATGACTTTTAAGGACGCGAGACAACTATGGATATCCGCCTCATCAGCCTCATGCCCTTTCTTGCCGACAGTGAAATCACACGACATCTCTAACAATGCGGCGCCCAGCGCTCCGCAGAGAGCGGCAGCGCTTCCTCCGCCGGGGACAGGTGTCTTGGCGGCTAAGGTTTTGAT
>JAHIUV010000074.1 GCA_018817035.1 Candidatus Omnitrophota bacterium
AACATGTTCTCCCAGCCATAGCATATGATTCGTCGTGCTTTCCAGCGCCATGGATAGCTGGACCTTAGCATATTCTTTCGCGCGTTTTAATTCGTCCGCCGAAGCAAGGTTTTGTTTTATCTTACGCAACTCTTTTACTATAAGCCCTACTGCCTCGTCAGCTTTCCTGTGGTCTATGCCTGCGCTTATGACAAACGCCCCGGTATCGCTGTAGAGTTTTACATCAGTCCCAATATCATAAGCCAGGCCTCGTTTTTCCCTTACGTTCTCAAATAACCTGGAGGACATATTGGCTCCGAGTATTATATGTATAAGTTCTAAAACAAACCTGTCTTTATGCGTCCTGTCAAACGCGTGCAGGCCCATGCACAACCGTGTTTGTTCTGTTTTTTTACATAACAGGCTTACTCCGGGAGTTTTTTGGGTTTTATTAAACCTGACTATGGGCGGAATATTCGTTTTTACGGAGTGGCTGAATATCTTTTTTATTTTTTTGGCGACAGAATCCCGGTCCAAGTTTCCGCAGAGGACAAACGCGATGTTATCCGGGATATAATTTATTTTTTTGTAGGCAGTGAGCTTTTTACGCGTAATGGATCTTACTGAGGGGTCGTCCCCGGCTATAGGAAAGCCTAAAGGATTTTTCGGCCACATGAGCTCGCCCAATATGTCGTGCACATGATGGCTGGGAAGGTCTTTATACATCTTTATCTCTTCTGTTATTACGGCCTTTTCCCGCTCCACATCTCTCGTGTCCAGCGAAGCGTTCAATACCATGTCGGACAGCACCTCAAGCGCTATATCCGCGTGGCGAGCGCTGACCTTGGCCAGGTAGCAGGTCATTTCTTCCGAGGTAAACGCGTTAAGGGAACCACCGCGGCCTTCTATCTCTTCTTTTATCGCGCGATTATTCCTCGACGGTGTGCCTTTAAAAAGCATGTGTTCCAGGAAATGGGAGATCCCTGATATAGGCTTATCCTCATGCCTGGAACCGACACGTATCCATATACCCATGGCAACGGATTCCCTGCCGGGCATATGCTTTAGTATTATTTGAAGCCCATTATTAAGACCTATCTTTTTATGCATGTAAATCCAGGTACATCTGCAGTATCAGTTGGGCGGCAATTTTATCAATGGAAGTTTTACGTTTTTTTCTTGAAACATCCGCTTCCACGAGCATCCGCTCGCCCTGCGCCGTAGTCAATCTCTCGTCTACTGTCTCAACACTTACTTTCGTCTCTGCCTTTATAAGATCCACGAACTCTTCCATTAAATGGGCGCTTTTGCCTTTTGTGCCGTCCATATTAAAAGGCATCCCTATGACTATCTTCGTGATATCGTGTTCCTTTAACAATTCCTTGATCTTTATTATGGCGCTTTTTGTGTCTTTTCGCTCGATAGTCTCGATGCCCTGCGCGATAGTATTAAGCGCGTCGCTTATAGCCGCGCCTATACGTTTCTCCCCGACATCGAGAGCTAATATACGACCCATGTTTTCCTTTTTCATGCTCCCCTTGTCGTAACTTCTCGATTTGTTTCACTCGCTCGAAGAATATTGTTCGAGACTTAGCCTCGAACAATATTCTTCGACCTTATCCATTTTCCTCTAAGATTTTAATTTTTTGACGAGATCTTTTACTCTTTGGGCGCTGTCTTTATTGCAAATCAAAGTACCTGCCTTAGTCTGGACTATTATCAGGTTCTTCACTCCTATCGCGCCTATCTTATGGCCTCTTTCGCCTATTATCGTGCATCCGGAGACGTCCAACATAGCGCCCGAGGAAAGGATTATATTGCCATCAACATCCTTATCATATATCTCCTCAACGCTGGACCATGATCCTATGTCCACCCAGTCAAAACCTGACTTTACGCAAAATATCTTCTGTGCCCTGTCCCTGGCGGCAGGTTCCATTAAACCGTAATCTATTGAGACTGGCTTAATCTTTGAGTACTCTTCCGCCAGCCTTATGGCATATCCGCTCTTACCCTCTGTATCCACGACATCCTTAAAGGCATAATAAAGGTTGGGTAAATATTTTTTTACCGCGCTTAAAATAGAAGCCGTGTTCCATATAAATATCCCGCTATTCCACAGGTAGTTTTTACTCTTATAAAAGCTCTCGGCCTTTTTCTTCTCAGGCTTCTCAGTGAAACGCTTGACCTCGAAACCACCGTGAATCTTTTTACCTGCCTCTATATATCCATAACCCACGGACGGGTACTTCGGTTTTATGCCTATAGTGACCAGGCAAGAACTCATGCCGGCTATTTTTCCGGAAAGCTCGAGGCTTTTAAACAGCTCTTTTGAGTCTTTTATTATATGGTCAGCCGGCAATATTACCATGGGAACGTTTCCGAATCTTTTTTCTATGGTCAGGGCCGCGAGGCATATCGCGGCGGCAGTATCTTTTCCCTCGGGCTCAAGGATCATGTTTTTTTCCGGGATCACTGAGACGTAAGGCTTAAGCACGGAAAATTGTTTTTTAGTCGTGATTAAAAAGATGTTCTCGGGCGCGAGATGTTGGGTGAGCCTCTTTATGGTCTCCTTGATCATTACATTTTTTGTCCCAAAGGCGAGCATGTGCTTGCCTTTGCCACGGGTACTTTTCGGCCATAACCTCTCGCCTTTACCGCCGGCCATTATCACTGCGTACATGTCAACCCTCCCACGAATTTTCCAACTTTTTTGACTAAGTCTTTTTTGCCAAGGTTTTCCTCTATTTTTTTTATGATAGCGCTTCCGACTATGGCGCCGTCGGCGGCTCTTGAAACCATCCTGACCTGTTCAGGCTTTGATATACCAAAACCCACGCAGACAGGTTTATTTGTAAGTTTTTTTATCCTGGCTAAATTACCGAACAATTCTTTCGGCAAATCTGTCCTTATTCCCGTTGTGCCCGTGAGCGAGACATAGTATATAAAGCCTGACGAAGCGGCTGAGATCTTTTTCAACCTGGCCTCGGAACTGGTCGGGGCCGCGAGATGTATGACGCAAAAAGAATGTTTTTCGGCCGCGCGTCGTAGACTGAGGGATTCTTCCGGCGGAAGGTCAGGCACTACTACTCCGTCCACGCCTGAGGAGCTGGCCTTTCGGACGAATTTTTCAACACCATAATGGTGGATCAGGTTATAGTAAATCAGGTAAACTATGGGGACGCCCGTACGCGACCTGACATCTTTGACCAAGTCGGAAACAGAATCGATATTGGCTTTGTTTTTTACCGCGCGCCCTGAGGAACGCTGTATAGTGGGGCCATCCGCCAATGGGTCGGAAAACGGTATTCCCAGTTCTATGATATCCGCGCCGTTATTTTCAAGCTCGAATATAAGTTTTTTGGTAACACCGAGCGATGGGTCGCCTGCCATTATGAAAGCAATGAATGCTTTTTTGCGTTTTTTCCTTAGGTCTTTGAATTTTTTATCGATGCGGTTCATTATTGATTCGCCTTTACTATGTCTATATCCTTGTCGCCTCTTCCTGAAAGACAGACGGCTATTATTTTATTTTTTCCGGCTTTGGGGGCTAATTTTTTTACCGCGTAATATATGGCGTGGCTTGATTCCAGAGCTGGGATAATACCTTCTATTTCTGACAGCATATGAAAGCCCTCAAGCCCTTCTTTGTCGTTTACGGTAACGTATTGCGCGCGTTTTATTTCCTTGTAATAAGAATGTTCAGGACCTACTCCAGGGTAGTCAAGTCCGGCTGATATGGAATGGGCTATTTTTATCTGGCCGTCTTTATCTTGGAGTAAATAACTTCTGCTGCCGTGCAAGACTCCCGGCGTGCCTTTACAGAGCGCGGCTCCGTGCTTTCCCGTAGAAAGGCCTAACCCGCCGGCCTCTACGCCTATGAATTTTACGTTCGTCTTGAAAAATGGGTGGAATAACCCGATTGAATTACTGCCTCCGCCGACGCACGCGACTAAAAAATCAGGAAGCTTTTTTTCGCGTTTCAGTACCTGTTTTTTTGTCTCTTTTCCGATCACTGTCTGAAAATCCCTTACCATCGCGGGATACGGATGCGGCCCCACGACGGAACCGAGCACGTAATGTGTCATGCGGACATTGGTCACCCAATCGCGTATTGCTTCGTTCGTGGCGTCTTTCAGGGTCTTGCTCCCCGAAGTGACAGGGATGACTCTCGCGCCGAGAAGTTTCATTTTAAATACATTCAATGACTGGCGCCTTATATCTTCTGTGCCCATGTAAACATCACACGGAAGGCCGAACGCTGCCGCGGCAGTAGCTGTGGCAACGCCGTGCTGGCCGGCGCCTGTTTCCGCGATAATGCGGGTTTTTCCCATTTTTACGGCGAGAAGTACTTGTCCCAGGGTATTATTGATCTTGTGCGCGCCTGTATGCAGGAGGTCTTCGCGTTTAAGATATATCCTGGCGCCTGTTTGCTTTGAAAGATTTTTGGCAAAATAAAGCGGCGTGGGCCTGCCGGCATAGTCTGCGAGCAGGATCTTTAGCTCCTGGCGGAATTTAGCGTCCTTAAGGGCTTTTTTATACGCTTTTTCAAGCTCATCAAGCGCTACCATGAGGGTCTCAGGCACAAATTTTCCGCCGAAACCATTAAATCTGCCATGTTTATCAGGTAACATATATATCCCTTCTATATAGATTATAGATTATATAAGATAAAAAGGCAGGTGTCAATAGGCAAAACGCCGCATGCCGTAACTTCACAGTGCATTGCAGTTTTGTGAAGTTACGGGAAATAGTATACCCGCAGGCATGGGGTTTAGCCATGCCTGCGGGTATTTTTAGCAATGCGAATTGTAAGCTATTAAATATTGCTTATAGCTTCTCTTAATGCGGGATCTTGCACTTTGTCTAAAGTTTGGCTCATGATATTATCGCCATATTCATCAAAGAGCACGTAAAGGTCTCCTAACCCTACACTGATTAGGTTAAGATATATTTTTTCTTTTATGGAT
>JAHIUV010000075.1 GCA_018817035.1 Candidatus Omnitrophota bacterium
AAATACCATCCATATCCTGATCCGGCATAATGCCCACAAATTCATTCTTCTTTAAAAGAGCTATTACGTCTTTTGCCGAAGCGTCCCTATGTAGGACATTGACGCCATTGCGCTTCCTGGCTTTTGCTAAAAAGTCCTCAAAGCGTTCCATCCTGACACGCCTGGCGATCACGTTTACCTTGTATCCTTTTATGGCAAAATAATGCGCCATAAGCTCCCAGTTCCCGAAATGGCCCGAGAGGACTATGCCGCCTTTACCCTGTCGAATAATACGTTCAATAGTCTCTATACCTCTGCACGCTATATAACCGTCTATATTATCCTTGTTAAATTTGGACAAAGACACTACTTCGACAAAATTCTTGCCAAGATTTTCAAAGACCTGTCTCGCTATAAACCTTTTTTCCTCTGCGGATTTAGAGCCGCCAAAAGCAATATCCAGATTGCCCAGGGCCTGATTCCGCGTCTTTTTAAGCGCGTAAAAGCCTATTTTTCCAAGATACTGTCCGAGTAAAAGTCCAAACCTGATCGGCAGGATAAAAATAACAAAACCCGCGATTCTAAAGAGCGCGTAAATAACAACTCGGCTGGATTTCTTCTGTGCCATAACCGCAATATAGTATCATACACAAAGGATATAAGTCAATATAATTAGGGGAGATTCGAGCTAAAATATTGCAATTGAAATTTTAACATAGTGACAGGCAGCGCGATTCCTATCCTGATAATTTTACAGCCATAAAGATCATGTCCTCTTCCATGGGCACGCCCTTACTAAAACGCTTTATCCGCCCAAGGAGGGTTTTCGTTAACTTCCGGGCTGACATATCCTCATTATCCCGGATAAATCCCTTCAGTTTTTCTATGCCAAATAACCTACCCTGCCTGTTTCTTGTCTTTGTCACTCCGCTGTTACATAACAGGATCACATCTTTCTTTTTTATCTGGATAAGCTTCTCCGAAAACATCATTCCTTTCGCTATTCCCAAAGGCATCGCGTCATCTTGAGAAAAAATCTCAAAGGCCTTCTCTTCGTAACGAAAAACGACCAGGGGATTGCCTCCCGCGTTAGAAAACTTGATCAGATTCCCTCCTGACTCTAAAATCAGGTAGGCAGCTCCGACAAAAAACTTTTTATTCTCTTTCACCAATGGCTCATTCAATGCCGCCAAGGTTTTATTCGTCCCCAGGTCAAAAGATGCCTGACTTTTAAAGATATCTTTTATTTTCCTTACATAGCCTTCAGATTCCTTCCCTCTTGCCGGGACATCTCCGATCAAGAGCCCCATCCTGTTGCCTGCCTGAGCTATAAACTCATAAAACCCTTTTTGCGCGCCGCCTCCTGATAAACGATGCGTAAACCCTATGTCAAAACCTTTGATCCTTGGCAGGCCCAAAGTAATTGCCTTTTTTTTGAAGTAACTATTCACAGCGCCGGCCGTTATCAATATAAAAAAAGCCATAACAGGCCCTATCACATCAATATAGATATGTTTAAACACAACTGACAAGATGACCATTAAAAGATAAAAGGCCAAAAAAACCAGGCCAAAAAAAACAAACTTAACAATGTTAAGCCTTAGCAAAAAAAAGCCCGGCACCAAACCAATAGCCAATATTATCAACAGAGATAAGCCTTTTGGAATAAAACCTATCGCATCCCCTTTGAGTATAGCATTCAAAAAACAGGCTTGCGTCTCGACAATCCCCGAAAAACCCAGCAGGCAAATCCCGCCCCTTAAATCCGCAGCGTTAAGCTTTTCTATTTCTTCATAAGAATATCTCCGGAATCTTTTTTTCCCCGCGTACACAGATACCGCGCCGGTCCTGTCATTTACCGGAATTTTAACTCCGGATGGTTCGATATTTAAATAATCCGCCGCTAAAACCACGGATAGGGAAAAATAATCTCTTTTATCATACCTGACTATAGGCGGGAATTTTATCAGATGGCCTTTGGCTTCATAATTTAAATGGCCGACAGCCGGGGCTATTTCGGGGATCCGCTCAGGAATAGGGCCCCGCCTCAACTCTTTGGCTAAAAACGCGCCTTTTCTTTTTTCTGAAAGTTTGATCCCATTAAAAATAACAGGGTAAAAAACACGCTTCAAAACAACGCCGCCATAAGACAACGGGGCTTCATCGACAGGGACGGTTATTCCGACAGAACGCGCTCCGTGCTTTAACAGAGAGGCAGCGATTCGAGCAAGGTCTTTTCTGTTAAAAACATCCGCATTGATCTCGACTATGACTATATCACGGCACGGCGGGCCTTCGGGGATCGATCCATACAGCGCTTCCAGGGCCTTTGACTCATAAGGCTCAAGCGCGCCTATATAAGAAAAAAGCCCTATCAGGGCAGTTAAAATAAAACCTATAAATAAATAAAGTCTGTTTCTTTTTAATTTTTTTTCCAAAGCCACCGCGCTATCCTTCTGTGCTGTTCATCTGAGTCAAGAATGTCTTCCGAATGCGGCTGGGCAGGATACCCTGCTTCTTCAATCGATAGGCCTTCCGGTAACTTCCTCTCCACAAAGATCTCTTTTTCCGCCTCTTCTTTTTCAAAAAACAATGCCTTCTGTCCGCCGACATTAAGGCAGCGGTAGCCAAGGACTTTTATGTCTATCGGCTTAATATACGACATCTGACGCCTAAAAGATAAGGAAAACAAAGGGCCTATAAGCACGACTCTCGGACTCTGCGCGAAATCAATGTCATCGCGGTAAATACGCTTTAACAAAGAAGTATTACGTAATACCCAATCATAATGTTTCAGCGCTTCCATCAGCATAGTTTCGTTCTCTTCGACAGTTAACTCGATAACGACCAACTGACCTGTCAAATCCATGCCTAATAAATCAAGAAAACCGCCTTCTTCCGGATCTATCTTTTCATCTATTATCCTTAATCCATGCTCTATGGACTCAACACTTTTTTTTACAAGTGAAAAAAGTTCATCTTTGTCCTTTAGATCTATCTTAGTAACTATACAGGAAGGGCTCGTGCCTGAAAATCTTTGCCTCTCCGCTTCCATGGTCAATAATCTCGCTATCCTGGAGCGGTCAAAACCGCTTATTTCAGCAAACCTCAGCCCTGCTTCGTAATCACCTATAGGGCCTTCATCTTCCCCGGTTATTTCTTTGAGCCACGCGATCTCCCCTTCAGCTAAAACAGGCTGGCGCTCGTCCGGAAGAGAGATCTTAAGCCCGACAGGAAAAGATTCATCCGGCTTTTTTTGAATACGCACACGCATTCCTCCTGTGCTGATATCCTGGCTTAAACAAGTAGAGGACATTGAAAAATCCTGCCTTAATGACCGATAGTCGACCTTTATAGGCATATTTAAACGCACAGATTTTCTTTTCTCTATCATATTGCCTCCGAAATTCTATACATTACATTCTATCATTTCTGTTTTTGATTTTCAACTAATTTAAAATATTTTTAATAACATTTAAAAGACTGCCTTACTATAAACTTTTTCTATAAAAACAGGCTTTATTGGTCCTGCATTTGTATGGAAATTATGTGCCAACGGACCGCTTCAGAAGCATTCCCCAAAGAAGAGTAATTATGACTCAATAAAAACGTGTTTCTGGAATAATATTCATTTTCCTGTATAATACCGGCGAGATACTCGGGGTCAACTTCTAAAGGATAAGTCTGCTTCTTTCTTAATTCAAGAGGAGTTAGATTGGTAAGCGGTTCCAGCAAATCCTCGGCTTCCTGATATCTACCAAAGATAATATAAGCCTCTGTCAAAGAATTTATCACGTCAAGTTGATATGGATTGTTCTCCAATATGCCCTTCCAGTATTCTATAGCCTCATCATAAAAACCTTTTTCGCAGATAAGCTTTGCCAGGCTGTTGCGTATATAAAAGATCTCCGCAAAACTCAGGGATTCTTCATATCTGTCCTTTGCCTCGGCAAACTGCCCTCTTTTTTCGGCGGCCTTTGCCTTTAGGCCGAGGATCAGCGGATCGAGTGGCTGGTTCACGCCGGATAAAAAGACACCATCCCATAGGCCTTCCGCCTTATCAAACCAGCCTTTTGAATAATACAGGCTTCCCAAAGAAATATTTAAGATAGGTTCTTCCGGAAAAAGAGCCTGCTGTTTCTTTAATTCCTCTATCATGCTGTTTACCTTAATCTGCTTGATGGCCAAAGGGTCAAATTTATATTTATTGGCTTTCTTGTAATAGGAATTCGCCTTCAGGAACATGCCTTTTTTTTCTTCCTTCTGCGCCTTATTGTAATAAGCCAGGGCTTTGCGTCTTTTTCTTTCTTGATGCTTATCGCTCAGCGATTCTTTTATTCTCAGTATAAAACTTTTACCCCTGGCCTTTGCTAAAAACCTCTTATCCCGGCCGGCATCAGCGCTTTTAGGAGAGCTTAATTTTGACTTGACCATGTCTATCTTCTTCAAGACTTCAGGATCGTTTTGCCGGATCACAAGCGCTCTCTTAAAAATAGACAATGCCCGATGCCAATCTTTCGCTTCGATAAAGCTATCCCCCTGCTTAATTAACGTGCCGCGGCCCGTCTCTTTCCTTAAACGGAATTCCTTTGCCTTTTCTATCAGGGACTGGATATTTACGCTGTCTTCTTGAGGCGCAGACACGATCGCCTTTTCCCATTCTTGTATAGCCTCATCATACCTTCCCCGCTCAAAATAACTATGCCCTTTGAGCATATGCTCCCTGATAATATCCGTTCCCGCTAAAGCATCGGAAAGTTCTTTTTTGTCGTCAACTCTGGCGCGCGATAAAGAAGCCTTGTCCACCCTTATATTCAGCGCTGAAGGAGAAAGTTCTTTTAAAGCCATCCTTTCCTTTGTTTTTTGTATCGAGGAAAGCGCCTCCCTGTAAAAAGGCTCTATCTCTAATGCCTTGGAATACGCCGCTATCGCTTCAGTATACCTGCCTTGATCAAAAAGTTCTTTTCCTCTCTTCATGTGCCTTTGTATTATCCTGCTGGATACTTTTGTAAATTCCCCTTTCATCTTCCGGGCATACTCAGTACTGCCGTAATTTTCGATCAATTTTCCATAATCAGCCATAAAACCGGCGCTGTAATATTCCCTTTTCGCGATTTTCTGCTGAAGCACTTTATAGATGTCCCGGGCGGTCTTTTTTTCGGCCTTACTCTGGTAGGCATGGCTGCTCAGAAAAACCACAGACACGGCTATAGCCAGGCCCGCGACAGCCAGTATCCAGTTTGAAGGTATGTAATAATTTACTTTTGCCCAGTCTGACGGCTTAAACTTATGCTGGGATTCTCGGATAAACGACCTGGGGTCGGTAAGGCTTAAAACTTCTGACATCTTTTTCTGCAGTTTGAACTGTTCGTCCAGAGGCATGATCTTTAATATTTCTTCCAAATAAAAAATGGCCTCTTTATAGAGGCCATTTTTAAAACATCTGTCCACATGGATCTTGCTTCCCTGAATATCCCAGAGTTTCTTTTCAGTCTCTTTCTTTAGGGCCTTAGCGGCTGTATTCTCACTGTCTACCTCCAAGACCTTGTTTAATTTCTCAATAGCCTTCTGAAAATCATACTCTCCTAAAGATTTTTTCGCTTCGGTTAAATCATTCTGGATGCCGTCACTACACTGCCCGCAAAAATTCCCGCCTTCGCCTATCTCTTTTTTGCACCATTTACATATAGCCATTATTTTTATTCTATCGGTTTTTTAAGCGGCGCCCCTGAACAATTTGATCATATTCCAAAGAGGCAGGAATATAGCCAGGGCCATGCCTAATACCACCATACCTAAGAGCGCGGTCATGATAGGCTCGATCAAAGTAGTAAGGTTTTTGACCGTAGACTTTATTTCCAGGTCATAATACTCGGAGATGGATTTAAGCATATCCGACAGCGCGCCTGTTTTTTCTCCGATAGCGATCATGTGCCCCATCAGCGGAGGAAATATTTTGCTTTTCATCATCGAGTTGGATATTCCTCTGCCGTCGGCTACGCTCTGACGCATATTCTCAACCTCTTTTCCCATGACAACATTTCCTATAGTAATAGACACTATCTCTAATGTCCTTAATATAGGGAGGCCGCTCTCGTTCAGGACATTAAACATAGTAGCGAACCTCAACATCGCTACCTTAGTGAAAAGCTTTCCAAAAACAGGCAATTTTAACTTTAAACTATCGATCTGCCATCTTCCTATTTTTGTATTCGCGAAGCGATGAAAAGCATACCCTATGCCCATCAACGAAGGGATAAATATATACCACATATGAGTGACGATATAGTTAGCGGCGACCAATATCCTCGTAGGGAGGGGGAGGTTTGTTTCAAAACGAGCGTACATTGAGTTGAAATTCGGGACAACAAAAACTACCAGTACAAAAGAAGCTATACCCATCGCTAAAACAGTCAATATAGGATAACGCATGGCTGTCGTGACATTAGTGGAGGTTTCCATGTCCCTCTCCATCATCTCGGCTAAACGCAGCAATACCTTGTCCAAGACACCGCCGGCCTCTCCGGCAACCACAGAATTCACGTAAAGCTCCGAGAATATGCCGGGGTGTTTATCGATCGCCTGAGATAAACTCGCACCTCCTTCGATATCCTGCCTGACGTCCTTTAAGACCTTTGATAACATAGGGCTCTCGGACTGCTCTGAAAGAGCTTCTAATCCCGTAAGTATAGGTACCCCTGCTTTAACAATAGTGGCGAACTGCCTGGTAAACATAACCAGCTCTCCGGGCTTTGCCTTTTCCTTTGGTTTAAAAATAGCTTTCAGGTCTAAAATAGGGGCTTTTTCCAAAGCAATAGAAAGTGGAAGATAACCCTGCTTGTTCAAACGCGCGGTTACCACTGCCTCCGTAGGCGCGGCTATAGACCCTGAAACAGTCTTGCCTTCCTGGGTCTGAGCTTTATACTTATATGAGGGCATGTTTACGCTCCAAAGTCTTTCCCGACCTGCTTTATTATATCCTTGTCTATCTTGCTTAATTTTTTTCCGAAACCTGTCAGAAGAGCAAGATCGCACATCCGGTTTATGCGCCTGGGAATGCCTCCACTGTGGTCATGTATAAATTTTATAGCGTCTAAAGTAAATATAGGACTTTTCCCTCCGGCAACCTTCATGCGATGAAGTATGTAGTCATTGGTATCCTTTTCACCTAAGCTATCCAGGTGACAGCGAATAGCGATCCTCTGCTCAAACTGTTTCAGGTCAGATATCTTATTTTTAAGCTCCGGCTGGCCTGAAAGTATAAGAGTCAGCAAAAAACGGTCCTCAAGCTGAAAATTAAGCAGCAGCCTTAATCCCTCGAATATTCTCTCATCGTTAATAATATGCGCCTCATCGATAATGATCACTGTTTCCTTGCCGTCGCGCATGTTATCCAATAATATATTATGCAGCGTCTCCAGCAGGGGGTCGGCCAACAGCTGGTCGGCTCGCGAAGGCAGCTCGCTGGATTTAAGATTACGGACAATGGCCCGCAAGAGCTCAACATAGGTCACCTGGGGATTATTGATAAACGCGATCTTGTATTTATCCTCTCCTAATTCCTTTAAAAGCACCTTTCCCAAAAGCGTTTTTCCGCAGCCAAAGACTCCGGTTAAAAGCGCCGCGCCCATCTTTTCGACGATACAATAGCTGATCTTCATCATGGCGTCTTCATGCTGACTGGATAAATAAAGGTACTTGGGGTCAGGGGTATTTTTAAAAGGTTTGTCGTTTAACTGCCAATATTTCTCATACATGATCATTGCCTCATTTCTTATTGGCCAGCCAACTGCTTATTTTTTTCTCGTACTCTGCTATTTCCACCGGCTTTATCTTTGCCTCGGGCACGCTTCTCTTCTGCGGCACCGGTAATTCTTCCTTTAAGGGCGTGATCACTCTTTCTACAGCCTGTGGGATCTCCGCGTCCGGCTTCACATTCAGCCTGTCATCCGTCACCCTGGAGACCTCTTCCCAGGTAGTAAGGCCGGCCAATACCTTTTCCAGTCCATCCTGACGGAGAAGCTTCATGCCTTTTTCACAAGCCTTATTCCTGATAGCGAGCGAAGAAGTGCCCTGAATGATCATCTCCCTTAATTCGTCATCCATGATCATAAGTTCAAAAAGCCCTGTGCGGCCCTTATAACCCGTGCCCTTACAGTTACTGCAGCCCTTCCCCTTAAAGAACTGCACTTTGCCCTTACCTTTTAAGCCTAATTTCTGGATCAAAGTTTTAGACGGTTCATATGCCTCTTTGCACTCCGGACAGACTAAACGAATAAGGCGCTGCGCCATTACGCCGGCTAAAGAAGCGGATATCAAGAACGGTTCTACTCCCATATTTATCAAGCGGGTAATAGAGGACGGCGCGTCATTCGTATGGAGCGTGGAAAATACAAGATGCCCTGTCAGCGCGGCCTGTATAGCGATAACCGCGGTCTCCAGATCCCTTATTTCCCCCACCATAATAACATCGGGATCCTGCCTTAATATAGAACGCAGGCCATTGGCAAAAGTAAGCCCTGCCCTGGGATTTATCTGTGTCTGACGGATCAAACCAAGGCGATATTCTACAGGGTCTTCTACGGTAACGATATTCCTGTCCACTGAATTGATCCTCATCAGCGCGGAATACAGCGTAGTCGTCTTGCCTGAACCTGTCGGGCCTGTACTTAAAATTATTCCGTAAGGGCTTAATATGACTCCCTCATATTGTTTCAATATCTCTTTGCTGAAACCCATCTTCTCCAGCCCCACAAGAACACCTTTGGTATCTAAAAGACGCATTACTATATTCTCACCATTGACCGTAGGAAAACTCGAAACGCGCAGGTCAACATCCCTGTTATCCACGTTGATCTGGAAATGGCCGTCCTGCGGCGCCCGGCTTTCGGCAATATCCATAGTAGATAATACTTTTATTCTGGATATTATAGCCAGCTCCAGGTGCTTAGGGGGCGAAGGGATCTCATGCAATATGCCGTCAATACGAAAGCGTATGCGCAGAAAATCCTCCTCAGGTTCTATGTGGATATCACTCGCGTGGTCACGGACCGCCTGGGTTATTATAAGGTCCACTAATTTGGAAATAGGTGATTCCGCGTTCAGATCCGTGGAGATACTCGCTCCTGACTGCCCTAAAGAAGCTTCTCCCATCTTTTCTATTAATTCCTGAGTGGAATCTTTTTTCCCGTAATACTTTTCTATCGCGTTCGTAACTTCATGCTCAGGGCTATATACGCACTCCACCTGCAGGCCTATATTAATACCTATCTGATCCAGCATCATAAGATTTAAAGGATCAGGAGTGGCGATGGTCAAAATATCCTTGATCTTAAAAAGCGGGAAGAAATTATGCGCCCTGCAGAGGTCTTCGGGGATAGCCTCTTTAAGGTTCTCATCCGGCAGATAATTATCGAGATCCACATAAACTATCTCTTTCTCCTGGGCTACAAGGCCGTAAAAATCCTCTTTGTCGACGAGTTTCAGATCTAAGATCGTCTGTAAAAGAGGTGCCCTTTTTTTGCCGGCTTCGGTTTCAGCCTTTTGCAGCTGTTCCGGCGCGAGCATCCCCTGCGCGGTAAGTTCCTGTATGAGTTCCGTGTCTTCCATGAAATCAATCTTCCTTTGTAAAATACGAATCTATCTTGCCCAAAAGCTCATCATCGACTGAATGCGGCAGGCATTCATCCGCGCCCACTTCTTTTGCCAGGGCTGTATTTATCTCATCAGCCTGTGACATCAAAAGCAGTACCGGAATATGCCTGCGTCGTTTATCAAATTTCAGAAGCCTGCAAATCTTAAAACCATTTATAAAATTAAGGCTGTCTTCCAGGATGACGAGGCCCAGTTTTTCCTTTTTTGCTTTTTTTAAAGCCTCTAACCCGTCAAAAACAGTAATGATCTCACGCTCTCCGCCGTTCTTTATCCGGGTTACCAGGCTTTCAAGGAACAAAGGATCACTGTCAGCAATAAGTATTTTTTTTGCCATTTTAAACTCTATGTGTTTACGCGTTACTTAATATCTTACAGGCCCAGCGACCATCCGGTCCAGAAGAATATCAATGTCATTACTATCAAAAACATTCCCATTGCCCTGGCAGTCAGGTTGATCTTGTCCTCTATTGAATATACCTGGTTCATTATTCCTTCCAGGCCTTCATTTTTAGCTTTTTGCCCGAAATACATGTCTAACTGCCGTGAATGTATCTGCTGCGGAGCTAAAAAGAATAATAAACTGAATCCTAACGTCAATCCTCCCAAGGTAAAGAAAAGTAGAGCCATCTGCATCTTCGTCCTCCTTCAGGTTAGTTGCCCTTATACCCTGCCCTCTTCAGCCAATTCATTACCTCATCCCGATCGTCTGAATCCGGCCTTAACTCCAGGTACTTCCTGTAATAATAAACCGCTTTCTTTTTATTATTTAAGTGGTCGTCATAGATAATTGCCAGGTTATAGCAGCTATCCGCGTCAGTGGGATTGGCCTCGATTGCTTTAAGGAATTCATCCACGGCCTGTTTATGCCTACCTTCCCCCGCGTCTTTTAGGCCGCGATTATAATACATAACGGCTTCTTTTTTTAGTTCTTCTCTGTAAATAGAGAGCTTTGCCTCATTTTTACCTGATTCCGTTTCAGCGTCAGGTAAGGTTACCTTTATCTTGGGCAGGCTTACCTCTTCCGCGCCTTCCGTATTGATCCCTGTTGATTTGTACTCCAATAATTCAGACAGGCCCTTAAACCTGTTCTGCAGCAAAGATACGGTTTGCATAGCCTGGATAAACTGTTCATTGGCTTGTTTTTGACTGGTCAAAGACATGGAAAGCTCTTCCTGAAGGCTGTTCCTGTGCGAACGCAGGGATTCGACTTCTTTTTTTAGCTTGTCCAATTGCGCGGAAGCATCGCTTAAAGATTTATCGGAATTACTGACCTTATTATTTAAAAAAGCGGTAGCCCTGTTAGCGGTCTTTACGTCTTCTTTTAATGACGCTGATTCCACTTTTAATACATCTCTCTCTGAAAACGCCGTGTCCAGGTTACTCCTGAGAATAACCATCTCTTCTTTCTTTTTCTCCAGTTCCTCGCCTTTTTCCTTTAAGAGCCTGCCGTATTCCCCTATTTCTTTCTGCGCGGAGCTGTATTTCTTGTCTATTTCCAGCAACTGCCTCTGAAACAGGTCTATTTCTTTCTGCAGTTCCCTGTTAACATTTTTAAAAGCCGCGTTTTCCTGCCTGAGGGAATCTAGCAGTTTTATATCTTTTGATTTCTGGAATTCTTCCTCAAAACTCATAAGCGCCTTTTTTAAACCGCTAAAATCCATATCGGCTTCAGAGGCCTTCTTTTTTAGTTCAGTGTTTTCTTCCTCTTTGTCTTTTAAAGAAAGGGAAAGGGCCTCGATCTGTTCATCAAACTTTTTTATTTCTGACTTAAGCGTAACATTAGACGCTGATAACTCAGTCAACTGCCTCCTGGACGAAGTCAATTCTTCCTGGCCGGACTTAAAATCACGTTTCATCCGCTTATTCTGCCCCGTCAAATCAACGTTCCTTTGCCCTAAAAATAAAGACAGTAAAAACAAGCCTGCTATTATCCACTCCTTTTTTATTTTCATACCGCTCTCCTTCACTTTAAAGCTTTATACGTTTTTGAGTCCCCTTCTTCTTTTTTTGGCTTAAATTCTTTTTTTTCCGGAAAAAGATCTTCACGTTTTGATTTAGAGATCGCTTCCTGGGTAAATGTCCTCGCCTTATCTTCTGAAAGCACATGTGCCGTAACAAAAATAAGCAAGTCGGTCTTGCCTTTTGAGTCCTCAGTCTTTTTAAAGAAAAAGCTCACTATGGGTATATAACCTAAGACAGGGACTCTCTTCACCACTTTTATATTCTCTTCTTTGATCAGGCCTCCTATAACTACCGTATATCCGTCCCTTATCTGCACCTCGGTATTAGCTTCACGCGTGGAAATAATAGGCCTTTCATCATTAGGGCCTGTATAACTTATAATAGAACTGACTTCAGGGGATAATTTAAGTTTTATATAACCTTGCGCGTTGACCTGGGGCGTCACTTTTAACGACACACCTACTTCTTCTTCATCATAGCCGGTGATCTCAAAAGTCCCGGTCGTATCATTGCGCTCATATATGGGAATAGGTATCCGCGTTCCCACTAACACGCTCGCCTCTTTATTGTTCATGGTTACGATCCGAGGATTAGAAAGCGTGGTTGTATTAGATCTTGACTGCAATAATTCAAGCACTGCCTGGAACTGGGTAAAATCCAGCGTCCCAAAAGTATAATTACTCGGTAACGCCAGAGGAAACGTTGAGCCCGGATTACCCGGAAATACACCTATCTCATCTCCGGCTTCAGCGCTGGTATCTCCGTCAGGATACCATGTCCCTCCCTTATCTTTTTTTGCGAAGGGAAATGTCACGGGCCTGGCTGAACCGCTGGCAGTTACCTGTGTCGTCCAGTCTATACCCAGCCTGTCTGAATCAGACAGGATCGTTTCTATTACCTTGGTCTCTATCATTATCTGGGGAGTGATCTCGTCCAGATTCTCGATCAGATCCTGGATCCTGTCGATCACCTTTGAATTATCGGTAACTATCAGCGAATTAGAGCGGTTGTCTACTTCGATATTTCCTGTCTCTGACAATACTTTCACAAAAGACTGCTTAAGATCAGACGCCGTAGCGTTGTTTAATTTAAACAGGCGCGTGACCGCCGGCTCCAGTTCAGCCGCCTGCGCGGAAGTGACCTTTATTACGTTGCCCCTCTTCGTATAAGCATAACCATTGATAGTGACTATAGCGTCTATCGCTTCTTCCACGGTCACATTGGAAAACTGCGCGGTTATCGGCCCTTTCACGTATTCCGAAATAACGATATTCAGGTCATGCTGTTTGGATAAAAGCCTTAGGACATCGCCGATCTCGGTATCCCTGAAATCAACGGATATATAATCCTTGTCTTCCTGGGAAAAGCCTTCCGAAGAAAAGCAAAAAATCAAAGAAAAAAACAACCAAATCATAAATAATTTTCTCATTTTATTCCTCCAGCATCAGGATATATTCCCGTTTGTCTTTTTCCAGCACAATTGCTTTTTCTTCTATTCTTATGACCTTACTGTCAGCCACGGTGTCGCCCACCCTTACTATCTGTTCGTTTATAATAGCGAATGATGAACCGTCTTTCCTCCGCGAGATCCCTTTTAAAACTATAGAACCCCTCTTAAATGTCACTTTTTTCCCTATCGGATAGAACGGGTCTTTTACAGGTCCGGCTTCTTCGATCCTTAAAAGCTGCGATTGAATTACTTTCTGGTCAGGCGGCGCGAACCCGCCTATCGTAGGCTCCTGGATCGACGCGTCTTTTGATACAGCCTCGGAACTGCCCTGGACAGCCTGAGCCGCTTTGCGCCGGGCTTTTTCTTTTTGTTTTTTTCCTTTCGCGGAAAAAATATTTATACTGACAAGGGCAAGGACCACTATCAGTATTCCTGTAATAACCAACTCTTTCTTGCTTTTATCTAAAGCCATTTCTCTGCCTTCCTAAGCCATAACATAGGTACTTAAAAGCAAAAGAACCTGCAGGTTCTCCGAACCTTCTTCGCTGTCTTTTCCGATGGATAGATCCTCAAGCGTAAATAAAAGAGGCAGGTGATTCAGCGCCTCTACATATTGAAGTAAAGTCCTGTATGAACACTTTATTTTTATCTCAATATAGACCTTACTTACTCCCTCAGGTATATCTATGGAATTTTCCTCTGTTTCTTCCCGAGGGTTAATGGAAACGACTTCTATGTTCAATTCCCCTGTTTTCTGGAACAACTGCTGTATGATCTTGGGTATCTGCTCTTTATCAGTGGCCTTTTCCTTAAGTTTTTGCAGCCTTTCCCCCAAGACCTCTATTTCTTTCTTAGGATCAGGGACGCGACGGACCATTTTTTCTATTTCCTCTATCTCGCCATGGAGCTTTTTTGTTTCTTTCTGAAGCCCGGCTATCTGTCTGACCTTAGGTATATAAAGGAGATAATAAGTCATGGAAATGGCTATGATCGAGATGCCTATGGCGAAAATTATGTCTTTGACCTTAAAATTATTCATTTTTAGTATACCAGTTTAAGTATGATCTCAAATCTCGCTTTTGGCGTGGGCGAATACGTATCCCTTATCTGAGAGACCAACTCCACGTTCTCAAAAAAAGGCGATTCATCCAGCGCCATAAGATATTGTGAAAGCACCAGGTCTATAGTCGTATAAGAAGGGACTATTCCCCCTGCCAACCTCAGTTTAAGAGGCCTTTGCCCCTTCACTACGGTCAACCTATCCAAGGTAACACCCTCAGGATTGATCTGGCTAAGTTCCTTCAGCACTCCCCACCAGAGCGGCTGCCTTCCCACTGCCTTTTCCAAAAGGCCTTTTCTCTCTTCCATTTTCTGTTTTAAGGTATCATATTCATTGATTGATTGCTTTGTCGGTTCAAATGACACCAAGGTTGCATTAGCCTGATCTATAAGCCTGCGATAATGGGAAGATTGGGCTGAAAACGCGGCATATAAAAGAAAAATTATCCCTGTAATTACAGGAACTGTTGCTTTAAGTATAAACTTGACTGTTTCAAACTTCTGTTGGATCTTGATCTCAAAAGGCAGGAGATCTAATTTTGCGCTCTTTTTGCCGAGAGCGAGGCCAAAAGCAATGTTGAGATGAGGCGCTAATTCTTCCAACAGTTCCTGGCCGGAAACACCTGCATCAGTCCACCCCTCAGCCAAAGCCAGGGGGTTAAGCTTTTCTATTTTTACATCTTTCAGGCCTGACGATAAAAATTCTTCTATATTCTTTAGCCTTGAGCCTCCTCCGCTAAGTAATAATCTGTCTATCTTCGGTATTTTAAAATACTGGCGGTAATAATTGATCGAACGCAGTATATCGCCGGACAATCGCTCTAAAGTCGGTTTCATTATAGCCAACACATGCGTTT
Source organism: Candidatus Omnitrophota bacterium (assembly GCA_018817035.1). GTDB lineage: Bacteria > Omnitrophota > Gorgyraeia > Gorgyraeales > Gorgyraeaceae > JAHIUV01. Next base: position 14,962 of record JAHIUV010000075.1, read on the forward strand.
TTGACAAGGACTCCACGCTTTGTTCTAATTCTTCTTTAGCAGGTATACCGCATTCTCTTTTGATCCTCTCAGCCTGCTCAAGGGTGATATTGATCTCTTTGTCAGGCAAGGTTATTTTCCTTACTAACCCTTGGGTTAAATGGTCACCGGCTACGGGAATATCCCTGCTAAACTCCAGTTTGCCGCCCCTGAATACACATAAAGTGCTGAACCTGGACCCGATATCCAGCACTGATATAACCTCTTCAGGATTAGCCCCACTTGTCTCCTTCAGCACATTGTTCAACGCGTTAGGTATAATACTTATTCCTAAAGGCCGTATCCCTGCTTTCCGCAAAATATCTATTTTTTCCTGCACAGCCTTCCTGCTGGCTATGGCTACAATGACCTGTAATTTTGGCCCGGCGCGGTCAGGAACCTCAGAAGAGATCTGAAAATCAAAAAAACTCTCTCTGGGGTCAAACGCGGCCTGCTTCTTGATCTCAAGAGGAATGGCGCTCTTCAGATCGCTCTTGGATACCTTAGGCAAGGTCAATGAGAGCACTTTTACTTCTTTACCGCTTAACGTCAAAAACGCGCCTACCGATGATATCTTGTCCTGCCTTATTGCCTCCTTTATACTACTTACAACAAACTGCATAGACTCTTTGTCATTGATCCTCGCTGAAGGAGGTATGGTTTCGAAAATAAAACTCTTTACGACAAACCCTCCCTTTGACTTTTTAAGCTCGACTATCTTAAGCGAAGAAGAACCGATATCCAGGCCTACTGTTACGCCTATGCTGTTCAATAGGGCCTTCAGGCTGCGCAACGATGGCTTATGGAATAAAGTTTTACGGAATAAGCTCTGTTTTTTCATCGTGGTTGGAGATCCTTATATTTCTCCTGAAGTATCTTTTCTTTGATCTGCCGCAGTAAAAAACCTTTTTCCTGTAAATTATGTATTGTATTCATACGGCATTTGACCATGTTGTGCTCAAAAAAACGCTTATTTCCCCTGCGTAAAGACACGTCAATCAGCCCCATATTTATATAATAGTTGACGCTTGCCTTGGAAAGGCCGAACAATTTAGAAACCTCATCGATCGTCAATATATTTTTTTCTATAGGCATATTAATCATCCTCCTGCGAATAATAAAAGATACAACATTTAATCCTTGTTAGCACTTGTTAACACTTGTGATTAAGTATAGCATATGTTGTTCTTTTTGCAAGTATTTTTTTATATTATAGTTGATTCAAATAAAATATTAGTATATACTATTAAAAATACCTATGGCAATGGAATTAAAAATTACTCCAAGACCTTTTCAAAAACCTGCACTTAGGCTGACATTGACCCCGAGCCTAAGACAGTCTCTCCATGTCCTCCAGATGCCTGTTGTCGAATTAAGAAACTTCCTGAAAGAAAAAATAGAGGAAAACCCCATTCTGGAAGAAGATGAAAAAATCCTGGAATTAGACCAGCTCCTGGAATCATACTTTAAAAACAATAATTACGACACGGACTGGGTCGGCATAAAAGAAGGAAAACTATTTCCTGATGAAAATCTTGCCGCTAAAAAACCCTCTCTTGAAGAACACCTCTTACATCAATTAAGAATGGTCAGGTTGACGGAAGAGGAATATAGGATCGGCGAATATCTTATTGAGTCCTTAGATGAAAACGGATATCTCAACATATCGCTGGAAGAAGCTGCTTTAAATTTAAATCTACCTTGTAAAGAAGTGGAAAAATTATTCCTGGTCATTCAGGGATTTGATCCGCCCGGCGTGGGAGCAAGAAACCTCACCGAGTGCCTTTTAAGCCAGTTGGAATCAAAGGGGATAAAAAACTCCCTGGCGGCAAAGATCGTTGAGCGAGGACTTGATGACCTCGCGAAAAAAAGATATAAAGCCCTGCTGAAGAAATTTAAGGTATCGATCGACTCTGTCAAAGAAGCTGAAAAAGAAATATCCCGATTAGAACCTAAGCCGGGAAGGGCTTTCGTCTCTTCCGAAGCAACTGCTATCGTCCCTGATATAATATTAAAAGAAACCGGAGCGGGATATAAGGTCGAACTTAATGAGGAAGAACTGCCAAAACTCGGCATCAAAAAAAATTACATTAAGATGTTCAAAGATAAAAACACCCCGGAGAATACAAAAAAATTCTTAAAAGAACACATGAATTCCGCCCTATGGATATTCAAAGCCGTAAATGAAAGGCGAAAGACAATGCGTAAAGTCATAAACTGCATCTTTGACCTTCAGAAACAGGTCATAGAGAATGGGCCCGCGACCATGGTGCCTATGACACTGAAAGATATCGCCGGAATGACGGGACTGCATGCCTCTACGGTCAGCAGGGCGGTAAAAGATAAATACGCGCAAACCCCATACGGGACCATCAGAATAAAAGATTTCTTCAGCAATGAGATAAAATCTGAAAACGGCGGACATGTATCCGCGGAAAGCATTAAAAGGGAGATCAGGGAATTGGTAACCGGGCAAAACAGGGAACAGCCTCTTTCAGACTCCGGGATACTTGAGGTATTAAATAAAAAAGGTGTTACGCTTTCACGGCGCACGGTCGCGAAATACAGGAATCAATTAAATGTATTGCCTTCTTACTTAAGAAAAAACAGCCTTTCCTCTACCTATCAAACCCACCACGAATAGCCTTCAGGGAATAACCTTTTAGCCTTAAAGCATTGATCTCTTTTATCCTGGCCTCGATCTGGTCAGCGTCATAGTATCTTTTGTTCCTTTTAGTCCCGGCAACGACGAACAGGCCGAGATTAGTGTAATAATTCACTGTCTGGTATGAAAGGCTGTATTTCTTAACGACCTCTTCCGCTGAAATCGTCATATTCAGGATATCTTTCTCCTTACCCTGGCCCTTTCCCTTGCGCAATAACGCCTCAAACACCTCTTTAGCTTTGCCTATATCGTATGGTTTTTCGAGATAGTCGTCCGCGTTCGAGCGCAATGCTTCTATCGCTACTTCCTTTGTGCTATGCCCTGTCATAAGTATTGTTTTCTGTCCGGGTTTTATATTTTTTATCTTCCTTATTAATTCGGTTCCTGTCAATCCGGGCATCATCATATCCGCCACCACGAGATCGATATCATTGGGCCGCATAAAAATATCCAGCGCTTCTTCGCCATTAATGGCAGTTATCACCTCGTATTCGTCAAAACTAGCCGCAAAGCTTTCCCTCTGGTTTTTCTCGTCATCCACTAATAGGATCTTTTCTCCGGCCATTATACACCGCCTCTCACTGTTTTTATTTCTTCTGTCACCAGAGGCAGCCTTATTATGACAGTGGTTCCCGCGCCTGCCTCACTCTCCGCTGTTATATATCCGCCGTGCTGTTCTACTATCCTGCGGCTTATCGCAAGCCCTAGCCCCATTCCCCCTCTTCTGATGGAATGGAACGGTTCGAATATATATTTCAGCGCGTCTTTAGGTATGCCTACTCCGGTGTCTTTGATCCTGATCTCCATCTTTGAAACGCCGTCAAATTTGCCTATATTCATTAAACCCAATGAAACTATCAATAAGCCTCCGCCGGGCATCGCGTTGACAGCGTTAATGAATAAATTAGTAAGGACCTGTTTCAATCGTTCACTGTCAGCGTTAATATAAATACCTGCCTGTTCCGGACAGCACCTGGCATTAATATTTTTTTCTACGAATCCTTCTTCCATGCCCTCTAATATATTTTTCACGAACTCAACTATATCGATCCGCTCCATGCTCAAGCCGGAACAAGATGAAAAATCTCCCATTTCTTTCAGTATATGTTCCAGGCGGCTGACCTCATCGGGCATCAGCCTGTTGAATTTGTCGACAAACTCCTTTTCCTTGTATCTGCGCGGAAAAAGCTGGACAAAAGACTTTATCGGGACCAGGGAATTCTTAAACTCATGGGCTATCCAGCTTACTGCTTCTCCGATGGCCGAAAGCCTTTCCCTGCTCTTTGCTTTCTTCAGCTTTTTAGTCATACTGTTATATGACCGGATCAATACGCCGATCTCATCGCATCTCCTTATGTCGATCTCGTGGCCCAGATCGCCGCCCTCAGCCACATTCCTGATCCTGGATGCCATGATGTTTATCGGACGGACAAGGGCCCTGGAGATAAATACAGCCGCTATAATAGCTATCAATTCAGCCAGGATTACAATGATCCATGATTGGGTATTCATGACCCTTGAGAATGAATAAGCCTCATCCTTTGACTGCCTTAAAACAAGGCCCCACCCTAATGACGCGACAGGCGCGTAGGAAGATATCCATGCTTTTCCTGAAGCATCCCGCAGTTCCGTTGACCTGCTGTTTCCTGCCAGGGCAGCCTGCACATCAATATTGTTACTAAAATTTTCATTCCTCAAAACTAACTTTTTATCCTGGTGGGCTATCAATATACCCTTATTGGAAACTAAAAATACCCTTCCGGTAGCCCCCAGCTTTATATTATCCACGGTCTTCCATATGCCTCTTAAATTAACGTCTGCCACCAATGCCCCTACTATTTTTCCAAGTTTTCTGACAGGAACAGCCATGGTCAAATAAGGCGTGTGATTATCCAGCATCCTGACGCTGGACATATAATCCCTTCCTGACCCGGCATCATTTAACGCTTCCAAGCCGCGGCTTTTGCCTAACCATGCCCCGGGTTCTGAACCGGCCATTACCTCGCCGGATAAGTTCATCACGGCCACATTGATAAAAACAGGCTGGTTCAGGATCAGCTCCGAGATAAAAGTCTCTAACTTCCATGTCGCGGGATATATCAGCTCAAGCATTTCCGCGGTAGTCTTTAGTATATCCTCGGGCCCTTTAATAAACAGTTCTATTTCATTAGCCGCCCTTATGGCTATCTGTTTATGGTTGCGCAGGACAGAGCTCTTTACCGCCTCATGCGAAGTATTTATCAATAAGAACCCAAGCAAAGCAACAGGCACCGTTACCACGATAATAAGTATCGCGGCAAGCTGCATCCACAGTTTACTGTAAAATGACCTCAAAATAAATAATCTAAGGCGCCTTTTTATGCCGCGCATTTATAGTTCTCCGCCCTCTGCTCTGTCCACATCCTCCAATACCTCCCCTTTATATCCAAAAGTTCCTCATGTTTTCCGCATTCAACTATCCTGCCGCCTTCAAGGAACATTATCTTGTCAGCATAACCTATAGTAGAAAGCCTGTGGGCAATAATGAACGTTGTCCTGCCTGACATCAGGTTCCTGAACGCCTGTTCGATGATGAGGCGCTCTGTCTCCGAGTCCACGCTGGATGTTGCCTCATCCAGGATCAATATAGCCGGATCCCTTATTATCGCGCGGGCAATAGATATCCTCTGCCTCTGTCCGTAAGATAATTTAATCCCGCGTTCGCCGGCCTGGGTATCATAGCCTTCGGGTAATTCGATAATAAACCGGTGCGCGTTCGCCGATTTGGCAACCCTGATGACCTCCTCCAAAGAAGCGTCCGGCTTACCATACATTATATTCTCCCTTATAGTGGCGCTAAATAAATAATCATCCTGAAGGACCATAGCGACCTTAGAGCGGTAAGAACTTAATTTTAAATCCTTAAGCCTGTGCCCGTCAATAAAAATCTCGCCCTCAGCGGGATCATAAAACCTCAGCAGCAGGTTTATGATAGTGGTCTTGCCCGCTCCGCTCTTGCCGACCAGCGCCGCTATCTCAGGCCGCTTTACCTCGAAATCTATCCCTGAAAGGACCTCACGCTTATCATTATAACCAAAGGTTATCCCTGAAAATTTTACATTGCCTTCTATATTATCCAATGAAACCGCGCGAGGGGATTCTTTTATCTCCGGCTCCGTTTCCAGCACTTCGTTGATGCGATCCATGGAAGCGGCGGCTTCCTGGTAGTAATTATTGACGACCACTAATTTTACCACGGGAAAAAATAACATGCCCAGGTAAGAATAAAAAGCCATCAATGTCCCCATGGTTATCCTGCCTGAGATGACTGCCCTTGCCCCGAACCATATAAGCGTGACCAGGCCCATAGAACTCATAAATTCAGACATTGCCCACAGGAATACCCCGAGCTTGTGGCCCTTTATCGAAATATTGAAGATCTCTTTCTGCTTAAGGTCAAACCTGTCAGCCTCATATGCTTCCCTGTTGAGCCCCGCAACGATACGTATGCCGTTCAGCACTTCGCTTATCCTCGTGGTCAGTTCAGCGTATTTATCCCGTATCGCGCCGTGACGCTCTTTCAGCCTGGGCGTAAGTTTAAAAAAAGTTATCCCGAAAATAGGGAGGTATATAAGGGAAACGAGCGTAAGCCGCCAGTCCATAATAAAGAGGATCGCGAGTACGAAAAATATACTGAAAAAAGAATAGAGAAAATCTATTGCCCCGTCAAAGAGAAACTTTCTTATACTCTCGACATCCCCGATAAGCCCGGAGATGATCTTGCCCGCCGGCGTATCCTCGACATACCTGACCGATAACCTGTGCAGGTGGATATATAGCTTCTGCCGCAGGTCACATACCACTTTTTCCCCTACGAACGAGACTAAGTATTCCCGTATATATTCAAAATAAAGCCTTACGGCAAAAATAACGGCAAGCCCTGCTGTCAGCAGGTTGATCAGGCGCAGGTTCTTTTCGGCCAGCACATCATCTATAACGACCTTGATGACCCATGGGAATGCCAGGCTTGATAAATTGACCAGTAGTATAGAGGCAAGAGCGAAAAAGATCTTTTTCTTATACGGTTTAAGAAGGGATAAAAAATGTTTTATGCAGTTATTTTGCCATTTTATCATATTCCAGTTTAAGCAGTTCAGGAAC
>JAHIUV010000076.1 GCA_018817035.1 Candidatus Omnitrophota bacterium
AAATGGGCTATTATAAACGACAGGATAGTCAGGGAAGGCGACGCTGTCCTGGGCGGAAAACTCGTTCTCATAAAAAAAGATTCTGTGAGGATCGAAAAGCCTGGCGGGAATGATATTGTCCTGGACCTACGATAACTACTGAATGCTTTCCATGGCGGAAAGCGCTTCTTTGGCTGATACTTGTTCGGCGCTTTTTTTACTGTATCCTGAACCCACCCCGTATCTTTTACCTGATATCAGAGCTTCCACTATAAAATGTTTTTTATGGTCAGGGCCTATTTCGGATATTATCTTATAGGAAGGCATTGCCTTGAACTTTTGAAGGGCGCTTTGTTGCAGCATGGATTTATAGTCTTTTGAGCCTTTGCCTTCTTTGACGAGTTCTATCTCAGGCCTAAAAACTTTCTCGATAAACTTGAACGCGGGCTTTAGGTCACCGTCAAGATATAACGCGCCTATGATGGCCTCCAGCGAGCACAAAAGATTGGACGCGTGTTTTCTGCCTCCTGAGGCTTCCTCGCCTCTCCCTAAAAGCAAAAAATCGCCTATCTGTAATTGTTTCGCTATGCGGCCTAGTGTGGAACCGCTGACAAGCTGGGATTTAAATCGCGTCAGGACACCTTCGTCGTATTTTGGGCAGTCGTCGTAAAGTATCCTACTCATGATTATGCCCAGGACAGAATCCCCCAGGAACTCCAGCCTTTCATTGTCTCCGGAAGTCGCCCTGTGTTTTTCGTTGGCGTATGATTTATGCGTGAGGGCCTGGTTTATGATGGCTTTGTTCCTGAAGCGGTAACCGATCAGGTTTTCTACCTGCCTGAGCTTTTTTAGGCGTTCTTTATCTTTTTTTAGTTCCATATGACGGTTTTTTCCTTAACTTCACAGTGCATTGCAGTTTTGTGAAGTTAAGAGAATAATGCTGAAATTGAATCCTTAATTACCGGCATAGGGATGTCTTCTTTTATTATGACTTTCCCTATTTTAACAGGTAGGACAAACCTGTTTTTTCCGTGTATGAATTTTTTATCCCTTGCCTGGGCTGAGATTATGTCTTTTACTTTTAGCCCCTTCATCTTTACAGGCAGGCCGATATTTCGCAGTAATTTTTTTATCCTGACTCCGGTATCTTTATCTGACATGCCGATTTTTTCGGCTATGCTTGATGCCGCGATAATGCCGAGCGCCACTGCCTGGCCGTGGCTGTATGCCTTGCGATAATGCGCGGCGGTCTCTATGGCGTGCCCTATCGTGTGCCCCAGGTTAAGTATTACCCGTAAGCCTTTATTGTCCAGTTCGTCTTTTTCCACTACCTTAGCCTTTATGGCGCAACAGGTATATATGATGGACTGGAGGGCTTTTTTTTCTCCCTTAAGGATTTTTGAATAATTTTTTTCAAGAAAGGTAAAGAGTTTCGGGGATCTTATTATGCCATACTTGACCACTTCGGCCATACCTGAAGTCAGGTCGTTCCTGCTCAGGCTCTTTAAAGTATTAACATCGCTGAATACAAGGCGCGGCTGGTAGAATGAACCGGCTAGATTTTTTCCAACGGCAAGGTCTATCGCTACTTTCCCCCCTATCGACGAATCTACCTGGGCTAAAAGCGTAGTGGGTACTTGTACATAAGGTACACCTCTTTTGTAAATACTCGCTACGAACCCGGAAAGGTCGCCAATGACCCCGCCGCCAAGCGCGATAATGAATATCCTTCGTCCTGTGCCGTCAAACCTTGAGATATTATTGATCAGTTTAAGGCAATATTTCTCGGATTTTGCCTTTTCGCTGTCGGGAACGGTCTCGAATCTTACCTTGAACCCGCTTGATAAAAGCGTCTCCTCTACAATTTTGCCAAATAATCGTTTTATGGTGGGGTTGGTTATTATGACCGCGTCAGTGCCGATGTTAAGTTTTTTTAAAAGTTTACCCAGTTTATCCATGGAATCATGGCAAACTGTTATGTCATAGCTTCTTTTGCCGAGTTTTACAAGTATGTTTTTCATGTGTATACACCTAATATTTGGGCAAAGCGCGTGACCATAGGCCATATTACGCGCCCCACTATGCCGAGATACAAAAGTCCGAATATAATAATAAAGCCATAAGGCTCAAGCCTCGCGTATTGCCTGGCAACGTCTCTTGGGAGAATGCCCATCATGACCCTTGAGCCGTCAAGCGGCGGGACAGGCAATATATTGAAGAACGCCAGGACCAGGTTTATTATTATCAGGGATCTTAATATTGCCGGGGTAAAAACGCTGGCTCCCGCGGAAAATTTTAACAGGACCGCAAGCAGGATCGCGAAAGCTATATTTGCCATAGGTCCTGCCAGGCCTACCCATATCATATCTTTTTTTGGGTTACCGAGATTACGGAAATCCACGGGGACAGGTTTTGCCCATCCGAACACCACAGGTGAATTCGTCACCAGAAGGATAAGGGGCAGAAATATAGTGCCTATGGGGTCGATGTGCGCGAGCGGATTAAGCGTGAGCCTGCCTGCCCTTTTTGCCGTAGGATCACCCAATTTCCACGCGACCCAGCCATGGGCATATTCATGGATTATTACGGCTAAGAAAAATAAGGCTAAGGTGATGACAAATCTCATTGGTCAGATTTTGTCGAGAACGTTAGGTTCCCTTTTGGTTTTGCCGCGCCTGCTTTTAATGTTATATTGCCTGAGCTTTTTATCTTAGCCTTTGGCTCGGGCGACGGTAGCGAGGCATTTGTTTTTTCGGGAATCGTTACCGCGTCAAAAGTTACCTGGCTCGAATGGATCCATCCACTCGCTTCTTTAGGGGGCTTTATTTCGTACCAGCCGTCGTTTTCCGCTATTATTGTCAGTTTTTCCGGTTCAGAAACCTGTCCGAG
>JAHIUV010000077.1 GCA_018817035.1 Candidatus Omnitrophota bacterium
CTATGATCCAGATTATCCCAGTTTAAATAAGAAAATTGGCCGGTAAGTTCCTTTGCCATAAGACTAACTGTGGTCTTTCCGGCCTGCCTTGGACCAACAAGAAAAATCATCTGTTGATTGTGTTTAAAATGTTCCCTGATTAAAGAAGCATAAATTCGATCCATTTGACTCTCCTTGATATTTTATACATCATTATTGTCTATGACTAGTTTACCATATATCTAAAAATAGTCAAGACTATTTTTAGATATATCTAATTTTGGTCAACCAACTAGCTTTGTTATCCATAAGTAACCCCTAATGCTATATACTTATTAATAAGTGCATAGCATTTGGATATATAACAAATGTCTAGAAATAACAAGCGCATACCTCTCCCTTTTCAGAGAGAGGTGTTGAATAAATGAGGATCTTTTATAATATGCCCTAAGTCTTTACACCCTTTAGACATAAAAAAGCCTGACTTTTTGGGTCAGGCTTTTTTGTCGTAAGTCATTATATCTCAATAACTTACGACATAACTGGCTCCCCCGCGAGGACTCGAACCTCGGACAACGTGGTTACACTCTGACTCCGATTACTCGGAGAGTCGGACTATACCTTTGCCGTGACCATTTCTGGTTTTAGGCAGCGAGTGTCTAGTCTCTGCACCTTCCCGTCTACGCCAAGCAACTTTCGTGCTTAGCTTCGCCGGGCTTGGCTCAGGATTGACCCAATTTTTTGGGCTTTCCCTGAATTTACTCGCTTTTTCACTCTGGAGTTTCCTCCGGAGGCTGCTAACTTTTGCGAAGTTTGTTTGCACTCGCTTCGCTCGTGCACAGCCACGCGCTCTACCAACTGAGCTACAGGGGAATATCAATTTATAAAGAGCAATCTATCTTCTCGACTCCCCGCCTAAGGCGGGTCGCTCGAAGAATATTTTTTTCTTTAGGCTATTTTACAGCTGGCCTCGCAAAGTCTTTCTATTCTTGCCCAGTTTTCGTCTATGTCTTTTTGAATTTCTTCCAGAATGGGTTTATTCTCTTCTTTAAAGAGATGTTTGAATCGGCCCTGTAGCTTTAGGAACTCTATGACCGGCTTGCGTTCTTTTGGCTTGTATGTAAATTTCCAGGTTCCATTTTCTATCTCTATTAAAGGCCAGAAACCTGTTTCTACGGCTAACTTTGATATTTCTATTGTCTTTTCCTGTGGAAATCTCCATCCCCTGTGGCACATTGAAATCACGTTCAAGAAAGCTGGGCCATCTACTTTAAAGGCCTTTTCTGATTTTGTTACCAGGTCATTCCAGTGTGACGCGGATGCCTGCGCTACATAAGGGATCTTGTGCGCGGCTACAATGGCTGTAAGGTCTTTTCTGAATTGAGGCTTACCATAGCTGACTTTTCCATTAGGAGCTGTTGTCGTCCATGCACCTTTTGGTGTTGCGCCAGAACGTTGCGCGCCCGTATTCATATAAGCTCCGTTGTCATAACAAACATATACAAAATTATGCCCTCTCTCGAGCGCGCCTGAGAGTGACTGCAGTCCTATGTCATATGTGCCGCCGTCGCCTCCGAAGGCTACGAACTTTATGTCTTTTTTGATCTTACCTTTTTTCTTAAGCGCTTTGTAGGCTGTTTCCACTCCGCTTATAGTCGCTGCTACGTTTTCAAAAGCGTTATGGATAAATGGTGTCTTCCACGCTGTATATGGATAAATGGTAGTAGCTACCTCAAGGCATCCTGTGGCTGAGCCTACTACTACAGGGTCTTTTGTTCCCATGAGAACCTGTCTTGCCACTATGGACGCTCCACATCCCGCGCAGAGCCTGTGTCCGCCTGATAAACGTTCCGGTTGTTTCGCTAATTCTTTTATGTTTGCCATATTATTCTCTTGATCCTAAATAATTCAATGCTGTTTTTACTTTGCCTGTTTTTAATACATCCCTCAGGTCAGTGTAGACCTTATTTATGTCAGCGGGAAATAGATCCCTTCCGCCTAAGCCGAAGATGTAATTCATTGCCAATGGCTTAACGCCTGAATCATAAAGTCCTGCTTTTACGTCTGTATAAAGCGGTCCGCCTTCAGCTGAGAATGACTCGCTCCTGTCAAGGACAGCTACTGCTTTTACGTTCTTCAGGGCAGCCGCTATTTTTTCTTTAGGAAACGGCCTGAATATCCTAGGCCTTAAAAGCCCTGCTTTTACGCCTTTTTTTCTCAGTTCATCCACTACGAATTTTACTGTGCCCGCGGCTGAAGACATGGCTATTATGGCTATCTCAGCGTCGGCTAATTTATATTCTTCTATAAAATCATATTTTGTGCCGAATACCTTCGCGAATTCCTCTGATACCTCAGGAATCACGCTCAGGGCATTTTTCATTGCCTCTGACTGCTGGCGTTTATGCTCGAAATAATAGTCCTGCAGGTCCAGCGGCCCATACGTTACCGGATGATCCACGTCCAGGAGAGGGTCGTCTATTTTATATTCGCCTACGAAGTCTTTTACTTTTTTGTCATCAAAAAGTTCCACGCCTTCTACGCCGTGAGATGTTATAAAGCCATCCTGACATACCATTACAGGAAGAAGTATTTTTTTATGTTCTGCTATCCTTACCGCAAGTATTGTGTTTTCGTATACTTCCTGGGCGTTTTCGCAATAGATCTGTATCCATCCCGAATCCCTTGCGCCCATTGTATCTGAATGGTCGCAGTGTATATTTATTGGACCTGAAAGCGCGCGATTTACAACAGGCATTACTATCGGCAGCCTGGTCGAAGCAGCGATATAGACTATTTCCCACATGAGCGCGAGCCCGTTTGCCGAGGTCGCTGTCATGGTACGCGCTCCGGCTGCGGCAGAACCCACGCATGCGCTCATCGCGCTATGCTCTGACTCAACAGGAATAATTTCTGTTGAGACCTGTCCGTTCGCGACATAGTTAGAAAAACTCATTACGATCTCGGTCTGCGGAGTAATAGGGTATGCCGCTACCACATCCGGATCTATTTGTTTCATGGCGTATGCTACCGCCTGATCGCCTGTTAAAGGTGTTTTCTTGACCTTACTCATTTTTCCTCTTTCTTCATATCTATACATTTTACAGGGCAAACTGACGCGCAGATGCCGCAGCCCTTGCAATGCTCATAGTCAAAGCCGACCATTTTGCCGTCCTCTACCTTTATAGAAGAGTCCGGGCAGTATATCCAGCAGAAAAGGCAATTTATGCACTTTTTCTCGTTCTTCTCAGGCTTAAATGTACGCCAACTACCTGTATTATACTCAGCGGCATTGCCTGCCTTTGTGATCTTTCCGCCTATCGGGATATTTTTCCAGTTTTTTAATTTATCAGCCATAGCTTCTCGACTCACTTCGCTTTGCTCACTTCGCTCGAAGAATATTGTTCGAGCGAAGTCGAGAACGATATCTTTATCCTATTTTTACTTCTTTATATGCTCTTTCTATGCCTTTTAAGTTCGCGTTTGTCTTTTCTTCGCCTATCTTTTTCAGGAATTTATTTTTTATTCTTTCTGAAAGCTGGTCTATGGTAACGAGTGGGTTGGCTTTTAACAGCGCGCCCAGCATAGGCATATTAGGCATCGGAAGCCCCAATGTCTCAAGCGCTATCTTTGTCGCGTCCACTGTGCCGACCTTGCCCTTTGTAAAATTCGTGATCCTGCGGATCTCCTCAGGAGACTTGTCGGTGTTTATAAGGAGCACGCCATTATCGCCCATGCCCTCGGTCACGTCTATGGCGCCTATAAGCGTAGGGTCTATGACCACAACCATTTCAGGGTTAGTGACAGAGGAATGCAGGTGTATAGGTTCTTCACTTATGCGGTTAAAAGCTTTCATGGGAGCGCCTGCGCGTTCAGGGCCATACTCAGGGAATGACTGTATATACTTCCCTGTATCCAACGCCGCTTCGCCCAGGAACTGTGACGCTGTCTTAGCGCCTTGTCCGCCTCTACCGTGCCATCTAATTTCCATCATCGCCATAATATTCTCTCTTTTAAGCAAAACGTCTTATTATTGTATAATCCCGCCGGGCTTTTGTCAAGCATTGTTCGAGGCTAAACCTCGAACAGATCAAATAGAGCGGCGGCCTTCCAGCGCCCTTACCAAGGTTGCCTGGTCTATGTAGTCAAAGTTTTCACCTACCGGGATGCCATAGGCTATACGGCTTATCTTTATCTTAAAAGGCCTTAATTCCCTGGAGAGATACAAAACCGTTGTCTCGCCCTCAGCGTCTGAATCAGTAGCGAGGATAACCTCTTTTACTTTATCTTCTTTAACGCGCTTCAGGAGTTCTTTTATGGTCAGCTCTTCCGGCCCTATGCCATCCAACGGGGAAATAGCGCCAAACAATACATGATACGTGCCTTTATAATGGCCTGATTTTTCAAAAAGGATAAGGCCCTTAGGCTCCTCTACTACGCATATAACAGTCTTATCTCGCCGCGGGTCACTACAGATATTGCACAGGTCGCCTTCACTGAGATTACCGCATTTTTTGCAGAACTTTACTGACTCTTTGACATTTTTTATGGCAAAGGCAAATCTCTCGGCTTCTTCTTTGGGGGCTTTCAATACATGAAACGCCAGCCTCTCGGCTGTTTTCGCGCCTATACCCGGCAATTTCTTGAAATGATTTATCAGGTCCTGCATTGACTTTGTATACGCGGCCATTAGGTGCTCCTGGTCTTCATAATCTTTCCGCCAAACATATCAAGGGCAGAGTTTATCAATGGTTCTTTCTTTTTCAGTTCTTCCCTGGTCAATGTCTCCGGCTCGATCATTGCTTTTGGCTGTTCCAATTTTCTGTCGGTAAGTATAAACTCCAGCTTTATCGGCGCGTCAAGTATTTGCGAAAGCGCCGCCTCTATTGAGGACTTATTATTTTTTTCCTCAAGCACCTCCTTGTGAAAATTCAATTCTTTAGGAAACCCGACAAAAATAGTATCAGCCTTTATGGATTCGGGCTTACCCTCAGCCAGATAAGATGATATTGACATCTTTTTAACAGCCATGGCTTTTACCAGTATCGGCCAGGCATTCTCTATCTTGGTCATGTCCGCCGAAGGCTTTGCGCTGCGGGTATCATGTTGTTTTTTCTTCTCAGGATCTGAGACTGGTTCAGGAGCCGGGATCACTTGGACAGGTTTTACCGGTATTGGCGGTTCATATGCCGCGCGCGGGACTTCCGCCGTCGCTATCTCCGGCAATTTGGAAAGCATCTCTTCTATCGATGAAATAGAATCCCTGGAGGTAAGTTTTATTATCGTAAGCTCGAGCGCGATCCTCTCAGGGAGAAGCTGTTTTATCATTTTTATGCCGTTCGAGATCACGTTTATTATATAAAAAATATCGCCGATAGAAAGCGCTTGCGCCTGCTTTTTGATCCTGGCTATGGCGTCTCCGGAAAGATCTATCAATTCCTCAGGAGAAGCGCTGGACTTTGTTATCATTGTGTTCCTGAAATGTTCCAATAATTCCAGCAGGAACTGTTTGGCGTCTTTTCCTGAGTTTAGTACTTCACCTACCAGGTTAAGGGCTGTTTTCGCGTCTTTATTGATGATCAGTTCGGCGCAGTGAAAAAGCGTTTCCTGTCCTATCATGCCAAGGGATTCGGTGATGTCTTTTAGCGTGATCTTACCTTTGGAAAAAGAAGATACCTGATCAAGTATACTCTCAGCGTCGCGCATACTGCCGTCAGCGATTCTGGCGATATATAGAAAAGCATCCTGTTCTATATTGAGATTTTCCTGTTTGGAGACGTCGCTGAGCTTAGCGGCGATCTCGCGCACCGGTATACGCCTAAAATCAAATCTCTGGCACCGCGAGAGTATGGTCGCCGGGAGTTTTTGCGGTTCTGTGGTGGCAAAGATAAATTTTACGTGCTGCGGAGGTTCTTCCAGAGTCTTTAAGAGCGCGTTGAACGCCTCTGTGGTCAACATATGGACTTCATCTATGATATAAACTTTATACAGGCCCCTGGAAGGTGAAAATTTGACTGTCTCACGGAGATTGCGTATCTCGTCTATGCCACGGTTTGACGCGCCGTCTATCTCTATGACATCGAGGCTGGAACCTTTTATTATTTCCTGGCAAAATACGCATTTATTGCAAGGTTTGGGCGTCGGGCCTTTTTCGCAGTTAAGCGCTTTTGAGAAGATACGCGCTGTCGAGGTCTTTCCTATGCCGCGCGGCCCTGTGAACAGATAAGCGTGATGCACGCGCTTAAGGGAAATAGCGTTCTTCAGTATAGTCGTTATATGTTCCTGGCCGACTATCTCTTCAAAATCCTGCGGCCGGTGTTTTCGGGCTAACGGAAGATAATTAGACATGCATAAAACCTGGCTTTCTACTTTACGCCAATTGCTACGAAGCCTGATGGCGGGTAATCGTTGACGCCGGACAAACCCAACATCTACAAGAAATTCAACTACTTTGCTTATCAAAATGACTATTCATGAGGTGTGCACAACGCAATCGTATTAACCGCTACTAAAATATTATTGTCCATGAAGAGCTCCAGATTAGTCCAATATTAATTTTTTGTTCTGTGCAAATTTCTTAAAATTCTCTCTGTTGATCACTTTTCTCCCGCTTTTACGTTCAAGTTCTTTTCTGGCGTTGCCAGCAATCGCGCCACCCTCATGAGCGGCTTGCTTGTTTTCGACATATCCTTGAGTATCTTTATTAACGACTATCTCATTCGTTGACGCTTCTCCAAGCATGGAAAATATGAGCTCCAAATCAGTCATATGATCTCGAAGGTTCTCTCGACTCAGACCCTTATGCTTCTTATATGCTGATGGTGTCATGTCAAAGGTTGCCTTCGAAATTTCAGCAGTTAATATTTCGTATTCCTTTTGTTCTTTTATTCCTCGCTTTTTCCATTGATCAGTTAATTCCTCACGAATGGCAATACCACGCATTCGTTTTTCAATCCATTCATCACTATAACCTTTCGCTTTGTATAAAGCCCTTGTTCTCTTGGTGGCAAGCTCCGGGTTTTCAATCTCTTGAATGCGCTCATAACCGATTCGAGCCAGCCAGCGCTTAAACGGTTCTGCCTTTGGAGATGGAATGGACTGGATAATGCGAAAGATGCCTTCTGTGTTGGCACAATTAAGTTTTTGAGCACCTCCGGATGTCTTAACCAAAAGGGGGGTGACAATTTGTCCCCACCCTTTGCTAAGCTCGTCATCGCGCTTACGCATCTTCTTAATATAATCCTGAACATTAGGCGAGTCGATAAGCGCGGATACAACATCATTAACCACAAACCACCATTCATTGTTATGGATGGTCTTTCGAATCTCGCGTTTCCGAAAAATCGCTATTTTAGTTGTGGTTATTTCTTTGCCCATGTTTCCTAATTTCAGCTCGCGGCGACACTGGCTTATTGCGCCTGTCGGGGTTCGCCTGAGCATCAATAATGGCGGAGAGGCAGGGATTCGAACCCTGGATACGACTTTTCAACCGTATAGCGGTTTAGCAAACCGCCGCACTAGGCCACTATGCGACCCCTCCCCTTTTCCTTCTGAAAAATTCCTTTATCAACGCTCCGGCTTCGTCTGCCAGAACGCCTTTTTTTATATTGACCTGATGGTTTAGGATTTTATTTTCAAGTATATTGACGACTGAACCAGCCGCGCCTGTTTTGGGGTCATCCACGGCATAGACCAAATGCTTGATCCTGGCAAGGACCATTGCCCCTGCGCACATGCTGCAAGGTTCAATTGTAACATACATGGCACAATCTATCAATCTTTCATTCTGCAGCGCGTTCGCGGCCTGTGTAATGGCTATCATCTCAGCATGAGCCGTGGGGTCTTTGAGCATCTTTATCTGATTATGCGCCCTGGCAATGATAGAACCCTTATGCGCGATAACAGCGCCTACCGGCACTTCGTCGCTGTCAAAAGCCTTTTTCGCCTCGCGTAAAGCCTCGCGCATATAAAACTCGTCGCTCTTCATAAAACCGCCTTCCTCATGCCGCGCACTGAGTTCACGATATATATCTCGTCCGCTTTCCTGACATCATCTTTATATAACACCTTTTCCTTGATGGTAATCTTTCTTCCGCTGAATAAACTCCCGCGAAAAACCCCGTCCAAAAGCCCGCACTCAACAGGCGGCGTATAATAATTCCCTTTCTTTTTTATTATTATATTGGATATAGCCCCTTCTGTAACCTGATTTTTTTCATTGGTGAATATGACGTCAGCGTAACCTTTCCCGGCCCACTTCTTATGTTCTTTGTCGTAAAGATCCCTATTGGTAGTCTTATGATACAAAAAGATATCCCCTGAAAGAACTTTTTTATCAGAAAATCTTAACCTCGCTCGTTCCGTGCATGCGGTCAGTTTTAAAAAACTTATCTCAGTCCTGCCGCGGCTATCCATAACTAACCTGACCCTGTAGTCGCTTTCTTTCTCGAATTTCTTTTCCGCGCGTTTCAGGCTCAGGGATATGGTTTTTTTATCAAACCTGAAATTAAAATATTCAGCCGAAGACCTGAGCCTCTTAAGGTGCTCCGCAAGCAAAAAATATCCTTTGCCGCTTTTCCATAATATCGTCTCGACCAGTCCAAAATCTTTTGTCTCTTTCGTTATAAAATCCGCCTTGAGTTCACACTCCTTAAATTCTTTGCCGATGCCTGAGTCTATCACTATACCGCTGCCAATACCCATTTCCCCTTTTTTTGTCCTATTGTCTATCAGCGCTGTCCTTATCGCTACGTTAAAAACAGCCTTGCCGTCAGGAGCGAAAAA